>JAQUSM010000065.1 GCA_028715095.1 Candidatus Omnitrophota bacterium | reverse complement strand
TAAAGCTGGATCAGCTGTAAATAAAATTCTGCGGCCTTTTTGTAATCTTTAAATTTCTCTAAGTTAAATGCGCGCAGGTAGATTGTTTCCTGGCTAAAAACACCCTTACCGCCTAATTCTTCTATTTTTGCGTAGATTTTCTCCGCATAAGCCATATCAGACAGGCCTTTGGCTTTATACGCAAACATGCCGGCAATGCGGAATAGTTCCGGGATGATCTTATCCGGAGCAGGTGCCTTAGAAATTCTTTCTATATAGATATCATAAACTGCTTCAGCCAACTCTGAATTATTTTCTTTATAGAAACCATCCGCTATATCCTTGAGCCTGGCATCTGATATCTTTCCTGAAACAAGCTTGTCCACATAAAGCTTATAAAGCTGCCGGGCCTTGGCCTTTTCCCCGTATGACATGAGTTCATCCGCAATCTCTTTAGCCAACGCAGCATCCTGGGTTTGTTCGGTGTAAACATTTATATCCCCCATCAGGTCCCCTAAGGACTGCTCAGTAAATGCATCCTGCTGTCCGGAATGAAACTTCCATAACAAAAGCCTGGACTTAGGCCTTAAGCAATCATTGCTTTGAGCCTGGGCAAGGACCTTTTTTGTATTTTCTATTATCTGCTCGCGATAAGTATTGCCTTCGGCGAAATACTCATCCCAGGACTGTTTTTCTTCCAGATATTTAAGCTGCAGATAGCGGGTAAGCGCTTTATAATAATTAAGGCAGGGCTGCGGAGTAAGCTTGTCTTTATAGCTGTCCAGAAAACTCATAAATTCGCTATAGCGGTTATCCTTAAGATATTTCGTTTTTAATTCTTCAATATTAGTGCAACAAAAGCTGTTGGATGCGGCAGTTGGATCGGGAACCTGGCAAAAAACTGGTGCGCATAAAAATACTCCTAAGATAAATGCAGTAAATCTTAAAAACGCTAACATGGGATCAACCTCCTTGGGGTATTTTCTTACCGCGTGATTTCTTCAAAACAGGATGTTTCCAAAACTCCCTGATTACGTAATATGCCTTACGAGGTATGCGTTTATTCAGGCCGTTCTCAAGTTCAGGGCTTAAAGCGACAATACCAAACCATTCCTCATTCATATTTTTGTTGCCTTCGGCGCGGATATCAAAATAATAACTGCCGTTGGACCAGCCGCTTTCGGTGTTATGCACTTTCCACTCTTCTGGGTTATCAGGGTTGTACTTCCACCATTCATCTGTCCATTCAAAAATTGTTCCCCCTATGCAATTACCCGATCCGGCTTTATTGTTGGCCAGGTTTTCATATATCTGGCTCCACTGCGATTGCAGGAAAAAAGCCTGCATATTCTGGTCTTCTTTCTTCAAATAAGCGTCATAACAATCAGCTCCAAATTCAGCCAGAAGCACCGGTTTATCAAATGTCATTTTGATGGATTTAAAAAGGTTCCCGAAAGTCTTGCCGCGATAAATTATGCAGGCGATAAAATCCACATCCTGGCAGAATTTATTCGCAAACTCAAGACCTACCAGCTCTCCGTTACCCAGGCCTATAGGGTGCAGTGGATCGGCTTTACGCACCTCTTTAGCTAAATCATTAACGAATGAATAATATACCCTGGCGCGCATTGCCTTTTGTTTCTGCGGGTCAGGCTCTTTATCAATCTCATCGCTTGACCAGGGATTAACATGGCCGAGACAAGAGTAATTGTTTTCATTGCCCAGGATCCAGCCCAGGATCCCGGGCTCATCCTTATAAAGATTAACCATTTCTATAACCTGGTTCTTCACTTTATCCTGGAATTTCTTATCTCCGTAAAAAGGACAAGGGTATTCCCAGAACCCCAGCCAATCACCCATAAGCGTACGAATCCCGTATAATTTATATAAATCCCGTATTACCTGTTTTACCTTTTCAGGTTCGCTGTTTGATTGATAAAGACGGATAGTATTAATCCCCATGCCCTTCATAAGCTTGCCGTCAACAATCCACGGCTTATTGGGATCGCCCCACCAGTCATACTCGTGGTTAGATCCTATTGGGATAGGGTTATAACAAACCCCTTTTACGATATAGGGCGAACCGTTAACTATAAGACGGTAATGCTGATTCTTTAATTTCTGGATATATGCACCGGGCTTACGATGGCAGGTAGATAAAATAAATATAAACAAAAAGCTACAGGCTACAAGTAAAAAATACTTGTAACCTGCAGCTCTAAAACTGTTTCTGTTTCTTTTATTCGAACTTAATCTCATCCAGGTAGAAAGTAGCCCCATCAGGGTTGTTATCCACATTGGCTGACCAGCAGAAACCACCGATGATATACGACATATCCTTACCCTTTAAATCGATAGTATACTGTGTCCACTCCTTATTCAGGATGACCGGCCCGATAGTCGCGCTGTCTGAATCCGAAAATTCTCCCATGATACCGCCGACTTTGAACTCTTCAATACGCTCGCCGCCTTTTGCGCCTTTTGCCCAAAAGGTCAGTTTAACCGCTTTGGAAAGATCAAAACCTGCGTCAACGCCGCCCCAGTTGTTTGCCGGATTCTGCCAAAAGATACCTGCCCAGCGCGCCCCTTGAGTAGCTTTACCGCTATAAATTACTTTAATACAGGTATCTCCAAGATAAGCATCTTCTTTTGAAGAACCGTCGTATTTTATGTCTCCGTAATCGCCCATCCAGCCGGAAGGAATAAAATGGTTGGCTAAAGATGAACGGTCGGCATAAACATAAAATGGCATAGCCTGCTGTTTCTTGGTTTCAGGCTTTAAAGCCGCGTCTGCTTCAAATTTTACATCATCAATATAAAATGTGGCTCCCTCAGGGTTTAAATCCGCAGTAGTGGTCCACCCAAAAGCGCCGTTAACATACGAAAGATCCTTGCCTACCAGATTAACCGCGTATTGCTTCCAGGTATCGGTTAACTCAATAGGGCCCATCTCAACTGACACAGAATCAGGATACGTCCCCTTGATTCCGCCGATGATTATTTTCTGGATTACCTCGCCGCCTTTTGCGCCTCTTGCCCAGAAAGTAAGCTTGGCCATCCCGGTCAGGTCAAACCCGCCTTTTTTATTTCCCCAGTTGTTCGCAGGATTCTGCCAATAAACTCCGGCCCAACCTTGCCCTTGAGATTTCTTGGCGCTATAAACAAACTGAATGCTGGTTGCCCCGGTATGCGGATTATCCGCAGCCTGATCATTCATTTTGATATCGCCGTAATCACCCATCCAACCGGAAGGAATATAGTGGTTATCCTTGGCGTTTTTATCCAGGTAAACTACAAACTCCTTGGTTGTATTAGCTGCCTTATCTTCAGCCATAGCTATTGCCGGAACCATAAGGCATAAAGCTAATGATACCGCTAGTAACTTTTTCATACCCACCTCCCTATTATTAAATTACCGATCTTATGTATCAAAAAATTATTCATTGCCCGCTGCTGCTGCCTCCTTTCTCCTCCTCTTTACGACTCATAAATCAATTGCCTTTTAACTGCCAATTTTGTATTTTTGTTATTTCCATAATTTCTTATAAGTATAATATGACTTTCTTAATTGCCTTAAGAAGGGGCTTAATTTACCGTCGCCCTGCCCGGACATACCCAGCCACTCCTCATGCATATACCCGTCAGGAAAAGGCCCGGCCCATAAACCCTTGGTATCATGGATCGCCGGCTCATAAGCCTTCCACCATTCATCAAGATACTCAAAAACTACACCGCCTAAGGCATTCCCTTCCTGTCCGCTAAAAGCCATATTATTCTGGATATCCTCCCAGGAACCTAAATGGTACTGCGCCTGCAGCTCCTCGGATTCATCGCTATTCTTGCCTTCCGCGAAAGCCGGGCAGCCAAATTCAGTGATAAAGGCCGGCTTATCCGCCTCTTCTTTAACCTGCCTCCAGAACGCCCCAAACCCATAATCTCCGCGGTAAGCATTAGTGCCAAAAATATCTATATCCGGGGTATTTTTGCCGAACTTATCCAGGAATAAAATATCTCCGCTGCATATGGCTACCGGATGCTCCGGGTCAATTGACTTTATAATTTTTGCAACTTCATTGGCAAATTTAAAGAAAACCTCGGGTTCCTCATTGGCATTACAGGCATACCCATAAACATTCTCATTGCCCAGCAGCCAGAATAAAACATAAGGCTCATCTTTAAATTCATTGACCATCTTCTTTACCGACTCAATCATATTCTTTTTATGCGTCTCATTGTTATAATCTGTACCGGGATTCCAGCTGGCACCTGAGCCAATGGCGTATTTACCGAGAAAATCCCCCATAATCACCCGGATACCGCAAGTATTATAAAGATCGCGCAAAAGCTGTTTATTTACTTTAAGCGGATGATGATAAAGACGGATAGTATTTACCCCCATATCCTGCATCAGTTTAAAATCTCCCACGGCCGGCTCATCCGCATCCTGCAGGTTATTTTTGTTCTTATCAACAAAGGCGTCATAAGGGCCGTCGATCTTGCCGTTTTTGTTAAAATCCTCCTCCATCCAATTGCCCAATGTCCCGTCATCCGGAGACTGGCCGACCTTGGTCGGCGCATAAGTGATCCCCTTGATTATGTAAGGTCTATCCTCGACCAGCAACTGCCAGTCATCATTTTCATACTGCACCAGACGCACCTTGCCCTTGCCCAGTTTTTTCTTGATCTTTGATGATTCGGCTGTAGGCTTGATTTTAGCTGCCTCTTGTGACAAATCAACCTTAACAAATCTTCCTGGACTTGCCACTACGGTATCATTAGAGATATCATTATCAAATCCATTGATAATATCAATCTGGGCTCCTTCCAGCCTATAACCCAGCTGGGGATTACGCCTCAAGAGAAAATTTATCTTGGCAATAGCCGCCTGGCCCACATACCAGGGAGTATGCCAATATGTCCAACCGTAACTTCCGGGAAAATGCACGACAATGGAATAATAACATTTAAGCGCCTGGGTAATAAGCCCGGAACGCTCAAGGACCAATCCGGTACAAAACAACCTTACCCCTTGCGGCTCGCTGGAGGTTGCCCATTTTAAAAATGCCGCCTCCAGGTCCGGGGAATAAACAAAATCCCACAGGTCGCCATCCAAACGTTTTTCTTTTATCGCTTTTTTTAATTCCGGATCCTTCCTTATAGAGCTGGAATTAGGATAAATACCTTCTCCCACCGCGGCCATCAAGCCCGGCTGGTCAGTAATTAAATACTGGTAAGCCTTGGTCCCGGCATCCTTAAATTGGCCGTATTTTGCGTAATCCACAAAACTTTCCGTCCCGGGATCAAACAAAACAACTTTTGTGGGCAGCTGGCTTACTTTCTTCTTTTGCTCTACTTCAATAGAACCTGTCTCAATCTTCTTTATACTCTGCTCCGAAGCCAATTTTATCGACCAAAACCAGCCGCGGGGGTCCCATGCCTGGCCATAAGAATACTTATCAACAATCAGTTTGAAGATTTTCTTGGCATCATCAAGCTTCTGCTGGCGCATCAGGCTCTCCGCCTGGATAAAATAACAGGTAGTTACATCATTTAAAGCCTGCACCGCTTCAATTTCTTTTTTATTCTTAGGCAGCGCGCTCAAAGAAGCCTGTTCTTTATCCGCCTGCTCTTTATACAGGTCAATACACTCCTGTGTATATTTAAAGGTACTCTCAATATCCCGTTTACCGTGAGCGATCCAGGCTTTGGTAGTGAGATCTCCTGAAGATGGCTTAGCTACAGGAACAGATTCGGCAGCCAAAACGCTGGCGCACTGACAGGCAATTACCAGAAAAACCTTAAACCATAAACCCGGAATCTGCATTTTCATCTTAACCTACTATCGCTCCCTGAGTAACTCCTTTAACAATATACTTTTGCATCAACAAGTACACTATAATAATAGGTAAGGCGGTAATGGTTAAACCCGCCATTAATAACGGATAATTGGTGACAAACTCACCCTGGAAGGTCTGCAGCGCAACCTGCAGAGGCATAAACTGCCGGTTATCAAAAATAATCAGGGCCAGAATATATTCATTCCACACGGTTAAAGCGTTAAAAACAATAACCACCGCCAATACCGGTTTAGCCAGAGGCAAAGCAACATGCCACCAGATCCCCAGCTTTGAGCAGCCGTCAATGCGGGCGGCGTCTTCCAGCTCTTTAGGCATTTTATCAAAAAAAGTCTTAAGCAGGAATATACTCGTAGAAAGCCCGACATTAATCATGCAAAGGATATAACCGATAGGGGTATTTCTTAAATGCAGTTTGTTTAACAAGACATAAAGCGCGACAAAACTTCCCGGGATAGGGATCATCATTGCCGCCATAAACATGATAAACAACCACTTGCTTCCTATAAAACGCAGGCGGCTGAAAGCATAAGCTGCCATTGAAGATATGATCACTATGCCCAAGACTACCGAAACAGTATAAATAATACTATTTATGAACTTACGGCCAAACCCGCCTTCTTGCCAGGCGCGTATATAATTCTC
>JAQUSM010000064.1 GCA_028715095.1 Candidatus Omnitrophota bacterium | reverse complement strand
GCTTTCGACAATAAGTTTGATTACACCTTCTTTTGGGGTAGAGAAAACGGCGGCCGTTACGGAACATTGGCCACAGAAACCTTTGATAAGGCGCAGCATTCATTTATGAGCGGCATTAATTTAAACTTTTCTCCTGAAACCTGGCAAAATTATAAGTTTAGCGTTGCTCACGGATGGGGCCGCGACCGGCAGGATTTCCTTAAAGATTATGCGTATGATTTGATTGGGAGCTGGAATGTTAAAAACTATGGTTATAGTTATGAAATCGCCAGCGATACTAAGAACCTGGCCCAGATATTGACCAGCCGTTATAATGGGACCGACCTTTATGTGGACCTGCAATTCAGGGATATTGATAAGGAGTTTGTTAGCCTTACCGGGCCTGGTTGGCGGCAGGGTGAATTCGGCGCTCTCCTAAACTTAAACTACAGGCCTACGGATAAACTTACTTATATCCAGCGTTTTGATATATACCGCGACCGGCTTTATCCGGCGGAAGATAACCCCAATCGTTTTAACGAAGATTTGGATGCTACCCTTGATTATAAAGTTGACCCGCTTACTAATTTTGAGGTTAGCTATACCCTCCAGAATGACCTGGGTAAGCTATCGCAGGTAAGATACCAGTCTGCCGGCGTTGGCGCAGACAGGCTGGTCCAAATATTCGGAAAAGAAGTTTCCACTTATGTAAAATATTCTCACCAGGACAATAAGAATTATTCTGCTAATACTCTGGATTATGCTAATGAAAAGTTTTTTGCGGGATTGCGTTTCAGCGTTATCGGCGCCCTATACTACTATTTTAATAGAGAATTGGATTGGCTTACCGAACGCTCTACCAGTAACCACGTAAGGCCGAATGTTACCGAAACCGGGCTTGATTGGTATGATCGCATTGGTACATCTCCGTTTTGGGGCTCAATGCGTTTCACCTGGCGCGATGAAGAGCGCGCCAACTCCCCGCTATCATTTCTTTCCGGAGAAGACTACATTGAAGGCTATGGAGAGCTTTCATACCGGCCTGCTGATGGCCAGGAGGTTTATGCTTCCGCCAGGATCAGAAATGTATGGAAAGAAAATCCTACGGTCCTTAGCAGGATTGAAGCTAGTTTTAATGTAGGGATGAAGCTGCTTTGGGACACCGGCCTGCGCTGGGACGCAGTTTCCAGCATCCAGGGCTATGTCTTCAAAGATTACAATTCCAACGGCCTGATGGACCGTGATGAGCCTCCGGTCTTTGGTATCAAGATTTGGCTGGGCAAGAAACGGAACCAGCTTACCGATGAGCTTGGGTATTTTAAATTTGACAAGGTTCACGGTAAGATGGCTTATGTAACTTTGGATACCGGGACTCTTCCGCCAGGCTATATGCTTACCGTTCCGGTGACCCAGGGGGTTGCTATTGCCAATGCCGCCAGCTCCAAAGTTTATTTCGGGATTACCTCGCGTTCGGAGATCCGCGGTATTGTTTTTGAGGATTTAAATGAAGACGGTGAATATTCGGCGGGAGAAAAAGGCGTCTCTGGAGTAACTATAACCCTGGATGGGGATAAAACAGTTACTACCGGAATAGACGGCAGCTATATTTATCCTCAGGCGCAGCCCGGGACTCACGAATTATCCGCGGACTTAAACTCGATCCCTGTTTATTACTTGCCTTTAGTCGCCCTTAAAAAAAGATTCCCCCTTCAGGAGGGGGAATCTTCTGTTTGGAACATTCCTCTGCGTAAAATACAGAAATAGGAGGAGGGGGTTACCGGCTATAAATTGTTCTTACATTTCTGGTAACTTTTTCTCCTTGGGCAAGAAGGTTTTCTTTTCTCTCCTCCTTTTCTATAATTTGTTCATCTACCGTGGCAGCTGCGTTGTTATTGATGACATCTTCTCTTTGGTGATTACTGACCAATCTCTCCGACATACGAGCAGGCGCATTTACTCCCGGGATAGAAGGAATAGTGCAAGACATGCTGATTGTTACACTATCACCGGCCCAGACAGTGGAAGCCATTAAAAGTACCAATAAAACCGTTAAAATCTCTTTTTTCCCCATCTTGCACCTCCTTGCCCATTAAAAAACCCCGGTTCTTGAAAGCCGGGGCCATAAAAAACCCTAAAAGGATATTTTAGGGTTCTTATCCTTTGGCAATGCAGCCCTCCAAGAAAACTCGGAGCTGTCATTTTGCGCCCCAGCATTACTGCTAGTTAGCCTTTTTCAAAGCTGTTCCTGATTGTATTAAAAGTATAACACATTATTTGAAAATTTCAATAACCTGCGAAAAATTAATTATTCTCCTAACTTCTTGCCAGTATGATACTTATGGCTGATATTGATTGATTTCGCGAAAATTATAAAGTTTTGTTTTAAATTTATACAAGAAGTATTGAACAAGGAATATTCTTGACATAACTGCTTAGTTATGTTAGAGTTATTAAACATTAATTAAAAAGGAGGGATATATGAGTAGTTGGCAAGTCGTATTGCTTGAACCAGCAAGAAATGTACTCACCCAGATCAGCCAGTTTATGCTTAATGTGCTGTTGGTAATTGTTATTTTGATAATTGGCTGGTTGATTTCTAAATTAATTAAGGCAGTAGTAAGCAAAGCTTTAAAGGCAATAAAAATTGATGTGATCTCCAGCCGCATTGAATTGGACAAAATCCTTGGCAAAGGCGGTATTACTTATTCGCTTTCAGATTTAATCGGGGTAGTTTGCTATTGGCTTGGTCTTTTAGTTACTTTTATGGTAGCGATTAACGCCATTGGCCTGACCGTAGCCGCGGATTTATTGAATCAGGTTGTCCTTTATATTCCAAATGTCATCGCCGGTATATTTATTTTGATTATCGGTATGTTTGCCGCTACGGCACTGAAGAATATTGTGATGACCGCTGCTAATAATGCCGGGCTTAGCCAGGGTAAATTATTAGGGCAAATCGTAGAAACAGTTGTTGTGGTTTTCGCGGTAATTATAGGTTTGGAACAGCTTAACATCGGTATGCGTGTTACCGAGCTTACTATAGGGATTATTTTGGGTTCGTTTGGTTTAGCCCTGGCTTTGGCTTTTGGCCTTGGCTGTAAGGATATAGCAGGAAAGTTTGTAGCTGAATTAGTGGAAAAACTGAAAAAGAAATAATGCAGTTTTTCGCCAATTTTAAACCCCGCGCCAGCCTTGGTGCGGGGTTTAATTTTTAGGGGAGGGGATAACATGAATAAAGTATTCCTAAGATGGCTTTACCAGGAATTGCCCGGTTTAGTAGAAAAGGACGTCCTCTCACAAGAAGCAGCTGATAAAATACGGCAATTTTATGGAGAAGTAAAAAATCCCGGCAGGATGAATGTGGGATTGGTTATTTTTGGCACTATCGGAGCCTTTTTAATAGGCTTAGGCATAATCCTGTTGTTTGCGCATAATTGGGATCAGCTACCCCGCCTGAGCCGGGCTGTTTTGTCTTTATCGCCTCTAATTATAGGGCAAATCCTGGCGCTATGGGTTTTACTCAAAAAACCTCAATCCGGCGCGTTAAAAGAAAGTACGGCAACTTTTTTAAGCCTTGCGGTTGGTGCCGCAATAGCCCTGATTAGCCAGACATATAATATACATGGTGATGCCGCGACCTTTATCCTTACCTGGATGCTTCTTATCCTGCCCCTTGTTTACATTATGCAGGCATCTCTGCCGGCGGTTATTTACTTGATTGGCATAACTGCCTGGGCGGGGAGCAACTGGGATAGCCCGGCCAGGGCGGTTATCTTCTGGCCGTTGGCAGCTATAATTGTTCCTCATCTTATCTGGGCTTTAAGGCAGGAGATTTATGCCTTGCGTGCCGCGATAGTTTCCCTGGTCATGGCTGTATGCGTTTTATTTGCCGCAAGCTTCAGCCTGGGAAGGAACTGGCCTGGTTTATGGGTGGTTATTTTCCCGAGTATTTTTGCGGTTATCTATTTTACCGGAAACTGGAAATTCAACCAGATAACCACAAATTGGCAAAAACCTTTACGTTTTATAGGAGGTATGGGCTTATTCGTACTTGTCTTCCAGTTTACCTTTAAATACTGCTGGCAATATCTGGGCAGCTATTCTTATGGGATTAACAGGGATATTTCTTTTATCGGATTATTGGCCGATTATATTATAACCTTGGCAATAATAGCAACGGCTGTATTATTATTCTACGATAATCTTAAACGTAAAAATAATCTGGTTGCGTTCTTCGGGGCAGCTCCTTTATTAGCCATAGTTGCCTATTTTCTTAATATGCAGTCAACTTTTCTGCCGTTATTGATTTTTAACCTTTATTTATTTGTTTTAAGCCTCAGCCGCATAGTGGCCGGATTCCGCCTTAACAACCAGTCTCTTCTTAATACCGGGATGCTCATGTTGTCCGTGCTGATTATCGCCAGGTTCTTTGACAGCGATATCAGTTTTATAATTAAGGGGCTGGTGTTTATAATCGTAGGCATAGGATTTTTAATGGCTAACCTGGTATACACCCGCCGCTTAGGAGGTGTAAAATGAAGATTAAATTAATTATCGGTTTGTTCTTGTTTGTTTGCCTTGCGCAAATTATTACGCCTTTGTCCATGATAGCAAACAGGGAGCTTGTTCTTAAGCGTGGAACGCAATATAAATTTAAAGTCGCCCCCGTTGATCCTTATGACGCCTTCCGGGGCAGGTATGTTGCTTTGCGTTTCGAAGAAGATTATTGTTTATATACAAATAGAGACAAGCTAAATTCAGGGCAGCAGGTTTATGCGTTGATAAATGTGGATGAGCGGGGATTTGCAAAATTTTCCGGATTGGCTATGAACAGGCCGGAGAAAGGGCCTTATATCAAAACAAGGTTAAACTATATTTCCGGAGATAAGGCGTATTTGGATATCCCCATTGACCGTTATTATATGGAAGAGGGGGCCGCTCCCCGGGCAGAGAAAATTTACCAGCAGCATTCCCGCGGCGGCAAAGAAGATGCTTACGCCATTATCAGGATAAAGGATGGTTTGGCGGTAATCGAGAGTTTATATGTCGCAGGGGATAAAATTGAGGATTTAGTGAAAAAAGAATGAAGCATGCGCATAAACCGAAACAGGTATCAGCGGCTGATGAGCTTTTTGAATACCGCTCTGTGGAGAAAAGAAAGCTGAAACTTACCATGGCCGTCACGGGGGTTATGATGGCGGTAGAAGTTATCGGCGGTTTTCTGACAAATAGCCTGGCTTTAATTAGTGACGCCGGGCATATGTTCACCCATTTTTTTGCGTTGCTCATAAGTTTTGGCGCGATTCTTTGTGCAAACAGGGAAATTTGCCACCGCAGGACTTTCGGTTTCTACAGGATAGAAATACTCGCGGCGCTATTTAACAGCTTGTTTTTGTTCGGGGTTACAGTCTGGATTTTGATAGAAGGTATCAAGAAGATTATCCATCCGACACCCATACTGGGTTTACAGATGTTTCTTATTGCCGCTGCCGGGCTGCTTGTTAATCTTCTCAGCGCGTGGATTTTACACGGGGCAAGCAAGGATGATTTAAATGTGAAAAGTGCTTTCTTGCATATGTGGGCGGATACCGTGTCTTCCGTTGCTATCGTAATCGGCTCAGTTGTGATTTATTTTACGCGTTGGAATATTATTGACCCTGTTTTGAGTATTATCATCGCGTTCCTTATTGTCGGATGGGGATGGCAATTGTTTAAGGATTCGGCAAATATCTTGCTTGAATCAGCTCCTAAAGGGATGGATAGCTACCAGGTGGCGCAGGCGTTAAAGGAAGGGGTGCCTGAAATTAAAGAAATAACAGACCTGCATGTCTGGGAGATAACATCAAAAATGTATTCGCTGACCGCCCATATCAAACTAAAAGATATGCCGGAAGAATGCGCAACCAGGGCGATTTTACTTAGGATAAAGGATATCGCTAACAGGAGATTTGATATTGAGCACACGACAATCGAATTTGATTAAACATGTAGAGGCTGGTAAAGAATGAAAAGAAGGCTAAAAGAAGAAACCATATTATTTATAAGTGTTATTAAGTGGGTATTCCTGGCTACTCTTGCCGGTGTCATAGTGGGTTTGTCCACTACCGTATTTTTAAAACTTTTGAATTGGAGTGTGAAGGCTTCATCACGGCATCCTTATTATTTTCTTCTATTGCCTGTGGCAATGTTTCTCAGCGCTGTAATGGTGAAATATTTAGCGCCTGACGCTGAAGGGCATGGGACAGAGAAAGTGATCGAGGCAGTTCATAAGCACGCGGGTAAGATAAGGGCAACAGTTGTCCCGGTGAAACTGTTAGCCACTATAATTACAATAGCTTCGGGTGGTTCGGTTGGCAAGGAAGGCCCATGTGCTCAGATAGGAGCTGGCATCTCATCTATTTTTGCGGACCTTTTCAGATTTGATGACAATGAGCGAAGGAAGCTCGTTATATGCGGTATAAGCGCAGGCTTTGCTTCAGTATTCGGAACTCCTATAGCCGGGGCAATATTCGGCGTAGAGGTTCCTTTTGTCGGAGCGATTCTATACGATGTACTTTTGCCTTCGTTTATCGCAGGTATTGTTAGTTATCATGTA
>JAQUSM010000063.1 GCA_028715095.1 Candidatus Omnitrophota bacterium | reverse complement strand
CAAAAAGGGAGCCTGAGAATCGAAGGTGACCTGCGCCGCGATATATCCCAGAATATAAAGAGGCTTATGGATATTGGTTCATGGAGAGGAATGCGCCATAAGAAAGGGCTGCCGGTCAGGGGGCAGCGTACG
Organism: Candidatus Omnitrophota bacterium; assembly: GCA_028715095.1. Taxonomy (GTDB): domain Bacteria; phylum Omnitrophota; class Gorgyraeia; order Gygaellales; family Profunditerraquicolaceae; genus UBA6249. The sequence goes on along the minus strand of JAQUSM010000063.1, from coordinate 6,443 downwards.
CGCACCAATTCGCGCACTAGAAAAGGGAAGAAGAGAGTGAATCTGGCAGTAGTTAAGAAAGCGGAACCGGCTAAAACAGCCAAGCCTGCTGGAAAATAAAGGAGTAAACAGAATATGGCAACAAAAGAGAAGGCAAAAAAGAAAAAGATTGCTAAAGGAATAACCAGTGGAGTTGCGCATATCCAGGCAAGTTTTAATAATACAATTATCAGTATAACCGATAAGCAGGGCAATGTTATAGCTTGGAGCGCCCCGGGCAATGTTGGTTATAGCGGTTCTAAGAAATCTACTCCTTTTGCCGCCCAGGTGGCAGCAACCGATGCTGCCAGGAAGGCCAAAGAGGTAGGGCTTAAAGAAGTTGAAGTTTATGTAAAGGGGCCGGGTTTTGGCAGAGAGTCAGCAATCCGCGCACTTCAGGCGGCAGGTTTGGTGGTAACTTTAATTAAGGATGTAACTCCTATTCCTCATAATGGTTGCCGTCCTAAGAAGAAAAGGAGAGTTTAATTTATGGGTCGCTATACTGGTGCAGTTTGCAGGTTATGTCGCAGGCATGGTGAGAAGCTGTTCTTAAAAGGAACTAAATGCCAGACTGAGAAATGCGCGGTTAATAAAAGGGCATATCCGCCTGGGCAGCATGGAGAGGGCAAAAGAAAGAAGCTTTCCAATTACGGCGTGCAGTTGAAAGAAAAACAAAAAGTAAAGAGAATCTATGGTGTCCTGGAAAGACAGTTTCGTAAATATTTTGAAGTCGCTTCAAAAACTAAAGGCGTAACCGGTAAGGTGCTTTTGCAGTTGCTGGAGCGCAGGCTGGATAATGTGGTTTTTCGCATGGGGATGGGTATTTCACGGTCGCAGGCCCGTCAAATTGTCAGGCATAATCTGATTGCAGTTAATTCCCGAAGAGTCAATATCCCATCGTACCTTGTGGATAAAGACGATGTGATTGAGATTAAAAGCAAGGACAAGCCAAAGATTAAGATTAAGGATAACCTGGAGCTTTCCAAGGACAGGACTGTCCCCAGCTGGCTTGAGTTTTCAGCTACAGAGATGAAGGGTAAGGTCTTGAGGCTTCCGGAAAAAACCGATATTCAACAGCCGATCCAGGAACAGTTAATCGTAGAGTTGTATTCCAAGTAACGGAATATTTACAGATTTCATATCATCAGGTCCTTGTAGATTCATCAAGGATTTCACTGGATAGAAGATTTACGGTGTTCAATTTTACTGGATAAAAGATAAAGGAGAATATAAATGGGTATAAAATGGAGAGATTTTCAGTTCCCAAAGAAACTTGAATGTGATGAGTCGACATATACGGATACATATGGAAAGTTCATGGCTGCTCCTTTCGAAAGAGGCTATGGTGTAACTTTGGGAAATTCCCTGCGCAGAGTCCTGCTTTCTTCAATAGAAGGAAGCGCGGTGAGCGCGGTTAAGATTGCCGGGGCATTGCATGAATTCTCCGCTATCCCGGGGATTTTAGAGGATGTCCCCGAAATAATCTTGAATATCAAGAGCCTGGTAATAAACTCTCATTCCAAAATCCCCAAAACGATTTATCTGAAAGCGGATAAAAAGGGAGAGGTTAAGGCTAAGGATATTGAGGCAGATGAAACAATCGAGATAATCAATCCCGAGCTGCATATTGCCACTCTTACTAAAGATACTAAACTTAATATCGAAATGGAGGTTTCCCGCGGCAGAGGATATGTCCCGGCTGAGTTGAAAAAGAAAGAAGACAAGGTCGCCGGTTCTATTCCGGTTGATTCAATATTTACTCCGGTTAAGAAAATCAACTATTTCGTGGAGAACACCCGCGTAGGCCAGCGGACGGATTATGATAAATTAATCTTTGAGATTTGGACTAACGGCAGTATCAGCCCGAAGGATGCTTTGCTCTATGCTTCTAATATTTTACAGAGGCATTTGGATATTTTTGTAAATTTCGGACGACTTCCCGAGGACATCGTAGAAGAAGAGCCGGAGATGACCAAGGAGGAGATAGCTTTATACGAGAAATTAAGGCTGCCTATCTCGGAGCTTGAGCTTTCAGTGAGAAGTTCTAACTGTTTAAGAGAGGCAGGGATAAAGATTATCGCTGATTTGGTCAGGAAAAATGAAGAAGAGATGCTGAATTTCAAGAATTTTGGAAAGAAATCCCTTACTGAGATCCAGGAACTGCTGGCTGGCATGGGAGTAACTTTGGGTATGCAAGTTGACCTTAAGAAACTAAAGAAGGGCTAAATAAAATGAGACATGCTAAAAGGAGATTACAACTAAACCGTTTTACCAGCTGGCATGAAGCCACGATAAGAAGCCTGGCAAGGAACGTAATTATCTGCCAGAGCATAAAGACTACCCTGGCCAGGGCAAAGGCGAGCCGCCAGGCGATAGAAAAACTTATAACGCTGGCCAAAGAGAATACGCTTTTTGCGCGCAGGCAGGCTCAGAAAGTTTTAGGGGAGCATAAGCTGGTTAACATTCTTTTTAATGAAATTGGCCCGCGATTTTCAAATCGCAGCAGCGGGTTCACAAGGATTATCGGCCTGGGCAAGCGCAGAGGCGATGACGCGGAGATGGTAATTTTTGAGCTTACTGAAATAAAGAAAAAAGAAGTTAAAAAAGCCAAACCTGCTAAAGAGGCGAAACCTCAGCCAGCTCAAGCTGCAGATGAAACCGTAGAAGAAGGATCTTCCAAGAAAGAGGCTGCCGAGGAGAAGAAGCATGAGCCGGCGGTAAAAGAAGGTCCGGCTAAAGACAAGAAACCCCAGAAGAAGTTTATCGGTGGTATAAGAAGCATATTCAGAAAGAAAAGCGATTCTTTGTAAGTAATGAAAAATTTCTATGAAAATAGATACAAGACTTGCGGAGCGTTTAAAAAAGATAAATCCTTCTTCAACATTAGCAATAACTTCTAAAGCAAAAAAGCTTAAAAGCGAAGGCAAGGATATAGTTACTTTTGCCGCCGGAGAACCGGATTTTGATACCCCTGATTTTATAAAAAACGCTGCCATTGAGGCCATAAAATCAGGCTTTACCAAGTATACCCCCACCACAGGCACGCCTGAATTAAAAAAAATCATCTCTCAGAAATTCAAGAAAGATAATTCACTGGAGTATGCCCCCAATCAGATTATTGTTTCCTGCGGGGCTAAACACAGTATTTATAATGCCCTTATGGTGCTGTTAAATAAAGCAGATGAGGTGCTCATACCTTTGCCTTATTGGGTGAGTTATCCTGAAATGGCCAATCTCTGCGAAGCAATACCGCGTTTTATTAAAACAAGCGCCGCTAATAATTTCAAAATCACGGCAACAGATCTTAATAAGCATATCAGCACAAAAACCAAGGTTTTGATTATGAATAGCCCGTCAAACCCGGCCGGATCGGTTTATAGCCGGGCTGAGCTTGAAGAGATTGCCAAGGTCTGCGTGAGTAAGAATATTTTTGTGATTAGCGACGAGATCTACGAAAAGATTATTTTTGACGGTGCAAAACATGAATCAATCGCAAGTTTTAATAAAGATATTTATGATTTGACTATTACGGTAAACGGTTTATCCAAAAGCCATTCTATGACCGGTTGGCGCATCGGTTATCTTGGAGCCCCCAGTGATGTGGCTAACGCCATTTCTAATCTCCAGGATCACTCTACCTCTAATCCTAACTCTATAGCTCAGAAGGCAGCGGTGGCCGCATTAACTGCCCCTGATGATTTTACAACTAAATTATGCCAGGAATTTCAAAGGCGAAGAGATTATCTGGCCTCCAGGCTGAAGGGAATCAAGAAAATGAGTTTTACTTTGCCGCAAGGGGCATTTTATATGTTTTGCGGTATATCCAAAACAGGGCTTGATTCTATGGAATTTGCCAGGCGGCTTCTTGATGAAGAATATGTAAGTGTTATCCCGGGATCCAGTTTTGGAAGGGATGATTATATAAGGATAAGTTTTGCTACAAGCATGGGTGAGCTGGAAAAAGGCATGGATAGGATAGAGAAATGGCTGGAGAAGATCAGTGGCTAAGACGATTGCGGAAAAAATATTAAGTAAGCACGCGGGGAAGGATTTATCCGCCGGAGATTTTGCCATATGCAAGGTGGATTTTGCTTTTGGCCAGGATGGAACTTCTTCGATAATAATTGACCGGATCAAAGAATTGGGGGTTAAAGATTTTAAGACCAGATTTTGCATGGTGATTGACCATAGCGCGCCATCCCCAAGCGAAGGGGTTTCCCGCGTGCATAAGAAGATGCGTGACTTCTCGAAAACTTTTAAGACAAGAATTTTCGATATTGGCTGCGGTGTTTGCCATCAGGTTATACCTGAATCAGGAAATGTCTTGCCGGGGTATTTGGTTTTAGGCGCCGATTCCCATACTTGTACTTACGGGGCTATAGGAGCATTTTCCACGGGAGTCGGCTCTACCGATTTAGCTATAGCTCTTGCTACCGGAAGGAACTGGTTTAAAGTCCCTGCGACTATAAAGATTATAATCAAAGGTAAGCTGCCTAAAGGTGTTTTTGCAAAAGATGTAATCTTGCATATAATCGGCAGGTTAAAAAGTGACGGGGCAACATACAAAGCAGTTGAATTTTCCGGTCCGGTGATTGATAATATGGGAATGGACGGCCGTTTCACAATCGCTAATATGCTGGTTGAGCTTGGGGCAAAGACGGGGTTTATGCCTGTTGATAAGAAAACTTTTGCCTGGCTGAAATCCAGGGTTGGAAGAAATAAGCATATTGAACAAATCACCGCGGACAAGGGAGCTGTTTATGAAAGTGTCCATGAATTTGATATCTCCAGGCTTAAACCCACGGTTTCCATGCCGCATAGCGTGGATAATACCGCTGAAGCAGCTAATTTAAAGAAAGTAAAGATACATGAAGCTTTCCTGGGCACTTGTACTAACGGCCGGATAGATGATTTTAAGGCAGCCGCAAAAGTTTTATATAAACATAAAATTCATCCTGAAGTTAAAATGATTATTGCCCCGAGTTCGCGTGAAGTTTATCTGGAGGCTTTAAAGCTGGGGTTAATTGATATATTTATTAAGGCCGGCGCAGTCGTTGTTTCCCCGGGCTGTGGCCCGTGCGTAGGTACGCATAACGGGATACCCGCGGACGGAGAAGTGGTTATTTCAACCGCTAACCGGAATTTTAAAGGCAGGATGGGGAATCCTGCGGCTTTTATTTACCTGGCTTCTCCGGCTACGGTTGCCGCTTCAGCGCTTAAGGGATATATCAGTGATCCGAGGAGTTACTTCTAAGCAATTAACACCCCGCGCTAATTTGTGTTGCGCGGGTGTGCCCTTCTGGGCAAGGAGGAAGTATGGAGATTCGTGATTTGCTTTTGATGTGTATTGACAAGGGTGCGTCAGATCTGCATATTACAGAAAATGAACCTCCTATTTTGCGCATCGATGGCAGATTGGTACGGACTGAACTTGAGAAATTAAATAAACAGGATTTAAAAAAGATGGTTTATGGCGTCCTTTCCAATTCGCAAAAAGAAATATTTGAGCGTGAATTGGAATTGGATTTTTCCCTTGCGCTTCCTGAATTAGACCGTTTCCGGGTGAATATCCATACGCAAAAAGGCAGCGTTGAGGCGGCTTTCCGCCGGATCCCGCTGGAAATACCCAGTGTTGAAAAATTAGGGTTGCCGCAGATCATTATTGACCTGGCGAATAAACCCAATGGTTTGGTCCTGGTAACCGGCCCTACAGGCATGGGTAAGACCACTACCTTGGCGGCGATGATCAACCATATAAACAGCAACCGGGAGTGTTTGATTACCTGTATAGAAGACCCTATTGAATTTATCTTTGCCAATAAAAGGAGCATAGTCAAGCAGCGCGAAGTTTATTCGGATACCCATTCTTTTGCCCAGGCCCTGCGCCATGCTCTTCGCCAGGATCCCAATGTTATTGTTGTCGGTGAAATGCGCGATTTAGAAACTATCTCTACGGCTTTAACAGCCGCCGAGACCGGCCATCTTGTTTTGGCAACCTTACATACGCCTGACGCTCCGCAGACTGTCGCCAGGATCATCGATGTTTTTCCGCCGCACCAGCAGCAGCAGGTTAAAATGCAGCTTTCTGATTGTTTGCAGGGCGTAATTTCACAGCTGCTTTTGCCGCATATTTCCGGCACGGGCAGGGTTTTATGCACAGAGGTTATGGTAGCTACTCCGGGCATCCGCAATCTTATCCGTGAGCAGGAGATTGAGCAGATACCGACATTGATGCAGACAGGTTCGCAGCACGGTATGTACACTATGGATAAATCTCTAAAGTCATTACATCAAAAAGGGCTGATATCCCTGGATATGGCTATGTCTAAAGTGAAAAACAGGGAGGAATTTAAGCAGCTATAACTATTCTTATGATTATCTCGGGGAAAAGCGTAAAATTAGGCGACAATATAAATACGGATTTT
>JAQUSM010000062.1 GCA_028715095.1 Candidatus Omnitrophota bacterium | reverse complement strand
GGCTCCGGTAACCACTACTTTTATGGGGCTGGGTAGTTTTCCCGGTACGCATAAACTGTCCCTTGGTATGCTTGGTATGCATGGCACTGCTTACGCCAATCACGCTATCATGGAGTCGGATTTAATCATTGCTATAGGGGCCCGTTTTGATGACCGCGTAACCGGCAGGCTTGATACGTTTGCTCCATACGCCAAGGTGATCCATATCGATATTGACCCTTCATCAATCAGTAAGAATGTCAAGGTGGATGTTCCAATAGTAGGGGATGCTAAAAACATTCTTGGCCCGTTGATTAAGCAGATCAAAAAGGTTCCGGATACTCAAGGCTGGCTTAAGACTGTTGATGCCTGGAAGAAGAAACATCCTTTGGCTTATAAGCATACCGGTAAATTGATTAAGCCCCAGTATATCCTGGAGCAGCTCTGGGATTTAACCAAAGGTGATGCGGTAATCTGCACCGAGGTTGGCCAGAGCCAGATGTGGGCTTGCCAGTGGTATAAATATCTTGCCCCGCGTACATTCATTTCATCGGGAGGACTGGGGACAATGGGGTTTGGGTTCCCTGCGGCAATTGGGGCAAAGATTGGCCGGCCCGACAAAGAGGTTTTTAATATCGCCGGAGACGGCTCTATACAGATGAATATCCAGGAGCTGGCTACTTGCGTAGCGAATAAAATAAACGTGAAGGTATTGATTTTTAATAATGGTTTTCTGGGAATGGTCAGGCAGTGGCAGGAGTTATTTTATAAAAAGCGCTATTCCTATACTCCGATCACCGGACCTGATTACGTGAAATTAGCTGCCAGTTACGGGGCCATCGGGATAAGGGTAACCAGGAAATCCGAGGTGCGTAAAGCCCTTGAAAAAGCAATTAAAGCGGATAATACCGTGTTTGTTGATTTCCGGATAGAACCGGAAGAAAACGTCTGGCCGATGGTTCCGGCGGGCCAGGCCATAAACAAGATGATCGACGGATTGGCATAATATGAGACATACTATTTCGGTGTTGGTAGAAAATAAATTCGGGGTCCTGGCGCGTATTGCCGGTTTATTCAGCGCGCGCGGGTATAATATCGCGTCTTTAGCAGTCAGCGAGACAATGGATCCCTCCATCTCTTATATGACCATGGTGGTAGAGGTAAAGGATGAGGATGTCCTGGAGCAGATAAAAAAGCAGCTCAACAAGCTTATAGATGTTATTACTGTGACCGATTTTACCAAGAGGGAGCATGTTGACCGCGAACTGATCCTGGCAAAGATAAGCTATACTTCAAAGGATAAGGATAAGCTGGAGGACATCTTTAATAAATTCGTCGGTAAAATCATCCATCGTAAGGAAGATATCGCAATCATTGAGGCAGTAGGGGATGCCCAGCAGATAAAACTGCTGCTTGAAGAATTGAGTAAATTCGGGATCAAGGAATTAGTCAGGACAGGAAAAATGGCAATCAGCAATTAAAAACACCCGGCCTTAAAGGAATGGCTGTGGGCAAGGAGGAGAGATGGCAAAGATTTACTATGATCAGGACGCGGATTTAAATATTTTGAAAGATAAGGCAATCGCGATCATCGGATACGGCATACAGGGACGCGGGCAGTCATTATGCCTTAGGGATTCAGGCTGCCGGGTAATTGTCTCGGAGATGGAGGGAACACCCAACTATGAACAGGCAAAAAAGGACGGGTTTACCCCGGTAAGCGCGGCTGAGGCGGCAAAAGCAGCGGATATTATTCAGATACTTACTCAGGATCATCTGCAGGCCAAGGTTTATAAAGAGTCGATTAAATCCAACCTGAAAAAAGGCAAGGCGCTTTGTTTCTCTCACGGTTTCAATATCCGTTTTAAGCAGATTAAACCGCCTAAAAACGTAGATGTTTTCATGGTTGCTCCTAAGGGGCCCGGTGCGTTGGTAAGAAAAATGTATGAAGAGGGCAAAGGCGTGCCTTCTCTGGTTGCAGTTTACCAGGATGCCAGCGGCAGCGCACTCAAAACTGCTTTGGCTTATGCCAAGGCCTTGAAAGCTACTACCGCCGGAGTGATTGAAACTACCTTTGAAGAGGAGACGGAAACCGATCTTTTTGGAGAACAGGCAGTGCTTTGCGGCGGGGTAAGTGAATTGATTAAGGCGGGATTTGACACATTGATCGAAGCAGGTTACCAGCCGGAGATAGCTTATTTTGAGGTTTTACATGAGTTAAAACTCATTACGGATTTGATCCAGGAGTATGGCATAAGCGGGATGCGCCGGCGCGTTTCCAATACCGCCTGCTATGGCGACCTTACCCGCGGCCCAAGAATAATTACACAGAAGACGCGCAAGGAAATGAAGAAAATACTCAAGGAGATTAAATCCGGAAAGTTCGCCCGGGAGTGGATTAAAGAGAATGAGACCGGCCGTAAGAATTTTGACAGTTTGATTAAATCCGGCGACAGCCATTTAATTGAAAAGGTCGGTAAAGATTTGCGTGAAATGATGCCTTGGATGAAAAAGTAAGTGAAATTAAAATGGAAAAAATAATTATATTTGATACGACATTAAGGGACGGAGAACAGGCTCCCGGAGCTTCATTGACAAGCGAGCAGAAGCTGGAGATTGCCCTGCAGCTTGAGAAGCTTGGGGTGGATGTTATTGAGGCCGGGTTCCCGATAGCCAGCCCGGATGATTTTAAGGCGGTAAGCGATGTCTCGAAGAACATCAAGAAGAGCATTGTTTGCGGCCTGGCGCGTTGTATCAGTGCCGATATAGAAGCCGCGCATAACTCTTTGAAAAAAGCAAGGCATGGCCGTATTCACCTCTTCCTGGCCACATCCAAGATCCACATGCGATACAAATTCCGCAAGGCCGAAGATGAGATACTCGCCCTGGCAAAGAAATCAACGCGTGAGGCCAGGAAACTCTGTGATGATATAGAATTTTCTCCCGAAGATTCTACGCGCACAGAAAGGTCTTTTCTTTTTAAGGTCATAGAGACCGCAATCAATGAAGGGGCTTCAACTATTAATATTCCCGATACTGTGGGTTATAGCTATCCTCAGGAGGTATATTCTCTTATCAGCGATATAAAAAATAATGTCCCTAATATCAATAAGGCGGTTATTTCAACCCATTGCCATAATGACCTGGGCCTGGCAAGCGCAAATTCGCTTTCGGCTATCCTGGCAGGTGCCCGGCAGGCGCACTGCACGATCAACGGTATTGGGGAACGGGCGGGGAATGCTTCTTTGGAAGAGATAGTTATGGCGATTAAGGTGCGCAAAGATGTTTTTTGCGGCCTTTATACCGGAGTGGATACGAAGAATATTTATAATACATCGCGCATGGTAAGCAGCTTTACCGGTTTTCTTGTCCCCCCGAATAAAGCGATAGTTGGAAAAAACGCCTTTCGCCATGAATCAGGGATCCATCAGGACGCCGTATTAAAGAAAAAAGATACATATGAAATTATGGACCCGGCCGATATAGGGGTTACGGGAAGCCAGCAGATTGTTTTGGGAAAACATTCCGGAAGGCATGCCCTTTCAAGCAGGCTCAAGGATATCGGTTTTAAGCTCAATGATTCCCAGGTGAATAAAGTTTTCCAGGATTTTAAGAAACTTGCCGATAAGAAAAAAGAGGTTTTTGACGATGACCTGGTTATGCTGGTAGAGGAGGAGACCCGTAAGAAACGCAAGATCTATGAATTGGTTTCCGCGCGGGTTCGTACGGGAACCGATATTGTGCCTGAAGCAACGGTCAGGATAAAATACAAGAATGATATTACTGAATCTTGTTCTACCGGTGACGGCCCTGTGGACGCCTGTTTTAAAGCAGCGGATAAATTAATCGGTATAAAGAGCGAACTCCAGGATTACCGGCTTGAGGCGGTAACCCGCGGCAAAGACGCTATCGGGGAGGTTAACCTGAAGATTAAGATAAAAGATAAGGTGATTTCCGGCCGCGGCTCAAGCACCGATATTATCGAGGCTTCATTATTGGCGTATCTTAATGCCGTAAATAAATATGTCATCTAAAAGGTTCCTGCCAAAATTCCTGCTGGTTGCCGGTTTTCTCTCTCTTTTCCTTGTTATCATATATCAGAATCAAATAAAAGATTTCCTGAAGCTAGGTTGCGATAGGGCCGGAACATACGTTGATTACGCTTCTCATGACTTGAATCTTGAGCTTGAAAGGCACAGGCCGCTTTCCCTGGTTAAAGAGGAAACCGAACTAAAGCTTTATATAGGAGAACCGTTCAGGGGTTTTAGCAGCCGTGAATGGGCAGATTTCTGGAACATAATTTACGGTATCTTTCCGAAGACGGACCCGGAAGAGCCTGGTTTAGTGGGCAAGAGAAGACAGTTGACCGAAGATGAGATTATTTCTGAATTAAAGGACAAGTACCCCCAGCCGTTTGATTATTTTAAGGAAAACCACTGGGGCATGTTCTTTAACATAATTTTTAAGAAATGACAGTTTTAAAAAAAAGAATTTACGGTCTCATAGGTTTACCGCTTAAGCACAGTCTTTCCGCGTTGATGCATAATGCCGCATTCAAAACCCTTAAAATAAACGCCGAGTACAGGTTATTCGAAATCAGGCCGGAAGAAGTTGATAATTTCCTGGCTCACCTTGATGAGAATAATATAAGCGGGTTAAATGTAACAATCCCCTACAAGGAAAAAGTATTAAAGTTTGTCAAGCTGGACCAGGAATCATCTTTCTTAAGACAGCTGCAGGCGGTAAATACGATAGCCAAAAGGGATGGGTTGTGGACAGGTTTTAATACGGATATCGCGGGTTTTAGCCGGCATTTAAATGAACAGTTTGATCCTCTCGGTAAAAAAGCGGCAATATTGGGCGCCGGAGGGGCAGCTAAAGCGGTCGCCTATGTTTTGGCCAGCCTGAAAGCAAAGTCAATATCTGTATTCGATGTTGACCGTCAGAAATCCAGGAACATATCCGGTATGATAAAGGAGATATTCCCGGGTTTCCCAATATATCCGGTAGATAGTATTGAAGGGTTGGAGATTAAAGATAAGGATCTGCTTGTTAATGCCACCCCCGTCGGTCTAAAAGAAGAGGACCCTTGTCTTTTGAAGGATGGTCAGCTGCATAGCAGTCTTTTTGTTTATGACCTTATCTACAATCCTGCGCAGACAAAATTATTGGCTTTGGCTAAGCAGGCGGGCGCAGGCACTTCCAACGGCCTGGGCATGCTTTTATATCAGGGCATGCTTTCTTTCCGGATCTGGACCGGCCAGGATGCTCCCCGGGAGGCAATGGAGGGGGCATTAAATCTTGAGCTTTCAGTTAAAAAGAATTACTCTAAAAAGGAGAAACAATGCTGACAAAAATAATCGTTTTTATTTTTGGTTCTTTAGTGGGCAGCTTTCTGAATGTTTGTATCCAGCGCATGCCCAAGGGCGAATCTATAGTCTGGCCGCGTTCGCATTGTCCGAAATGCAAGAAGAGGATATCGGGTTATGATAATATCCCGTTTATAAGTTATATCCTGCTTAAAGGCAGGTGCCGTTCTTGCAAAGAGAAAATATCTTTACGTTATCCTTTGGTTGAGTTGTTGACCGCGCTGCTTATGGTCATACTTTTTAACCGTTTTGGCTTAACCTATAATTTCTTTTTATATATGGTTTTGTTATGGGGTTTGATTATCGCTACTTTTGTGGATATCTCGCACCGTATTATTCCCGATGAGGTATCGGTTGGGGGCATGATCATAGGTTTTATTATGGTTTCGATCAAAGGTTTTACGTTTAATCCGCTTGGGTATACTTTCCATCCTATGTTACGTTCTATATTGGGGATAATTGTCGGAGGCGGGTTTATTTATCTGACCGGAGTCATTTTTGACCTGGTTTATTTTAAATGGCTTAAAAGGCCGGCGATAAGCGGGGAAACTGAATCCATGGGAGGAGGGGATATAAAACTCCTGGCAATGATTGGCGCTTTTGTGGGTTGGCAAAAGGCGCTGCTTACGTTTTTCCTGGCCCCTTTCTTAGGTATATTCGTCAGCATCATAATCCTGATCAAGAAAAAGGACCACACTATACCATATGGCCCGTTTCTTTCGTTTGCAGCATTGATATCTTTATTTTGGTCAGATAAAATAATCCAGTTAATTCTGCCTCTTAAGTAATCCATCATATGTTGGAATCAAGTCTCAAATCGCCGCTTTCTAGCACCATATCCAATGATAATTGGATGAATGTCGGGTTTAAAAAGCGCTCAGGCGTATTGATCCCCCTGTTTACTGTTTATTCCGGCAATAGCTTTGGCATCGGCGACATGGGCGATTTAAAGCTCATTGTTGACTGGGCAAAACTAACCGCAAACTCCATAATCCAGCTTTTGCCCATGAATGAAGTCGGGGCTCTTTTCTGCCCCTACGATGCCTTGAGCTCTTTTGCGCTTGAGCCGGCTTATATTTGCTTAAAGGATTTCGCATCCCTTAAAGAAAAGCGGTTTGATCCTGTTTCTAAGGACAGCCTTTATGTTGATTATGCGGTGAAAAAAGAAAAGCTGCGCCTGCTCTGGGATGTGTATCTGCTTCAGGATTTAAGCGAAGAGTTTGCTTTTGAGGATTTTCCGAAGGAAAATGCGTATTGGCTGCTGGATTTTGCG
>JAQUSM010000061.1 GCA_028715095.1 Candidatus Omnitrophota bacterium | reverse complement strand
CCTGATTACCCGCTCATACATTAAGTATCCTTTTTGCAAAACTTCAACTATCGTATTATCCGGTAAATCCTTACTCTCTACCTGCATAAGGGCTTCATGGTAATTAGGATCAAAAACCTTGCCTTCTGCCTCAACAGGCTTGACTCCATGCGTCTTAAGCAGTTCATAAAGATGCGCCAGGATCATCTCTACGCCTTTCAAGAAGGCGTTAAGATCTTCATGCTTGTCTTCAGCCAGGTTTATCACTCGTTCCAAATCGTCAAGGACATTGAGCAACTCTAAAACTATCCCCTCATTGGCATATTTAAGAAAATCCTGTTTTTCCCTTTCAAGGCGTTTACGCATATTCTCAAAATCCGCCTGGGAACGTAAAAGCTTATCCTGAATATCCTTAGACTTTTCTGCCGCAGCCTTAAGTTCTTTGTACTCGGACTCTTTAAGCGTCATCATGCCCGAATCCTTAAGCTCATTGTTATCCTTATTATCTTTGTGGTTATTTTTTATCTCGTTCATCGTTAAATTGTGCTGAGCACTTCCGTTAAGACATCAGAAATATATTCCAGGGCAGGAATAATATGGTCATACTCCATGCGCATAGGCCCTAACACCGCGATCCTGCCGGAAGGCTGATTCTTTAATTTATAATTAGTGATGATTAAAGAACAACTTTCCATCTCGGGAAAACCCAATTCGCTGCCGATATAAATTTTTACCTTACCGGAAAAATCGCGGTTAATAATGCTCAGCAGGCGGTTCTTGTCTTCCATTAACCTGACTAACAGGCGGATTTTATCAACATCCCTGAATTCCGGCTGGTCCAATATGCGGCTGATCCCTTTATAGAATATCTTGTCCTGCCACTCCAGAAACGAAACAATTCCCGCGTAATGCGTAATCTCAGAGATCACTTCAGAGGTATTTTCCAAAGCATCATCCAGGCGGCGGATCTTTTTCCTGCATTCCTTAAGAATGCGCTGCTTCTCTTCATCAAGAAGCTCAATCTGCTGCACAAGGAAATCCACATAATAGCGGTAACCTTTATCAGTGGGAATCCTGCCTCCTGAAGTATATGGATGTTTTAAATACCCGGATTCATCAAGTTCAGAGAATATATTCCTAATAGTCGCCGAACTTAGATCAAATTCGTCAGCTATATCTTCGGAAGCCACGGGAGCGGCATTCTTGATATAGCGGTTGATGGCCGAATTTAAAATTGATTTTCTGCGAGAGCCATAATCAACACTACGCACTGTTTCATTCCTCCCTCATACCTTCAAACTACCAATGCTAAAGGGTAATTTTAACACAATTTGTTTTTTTGTCAATAAAATTAGCACTTAAATATAGAGAGTGCTAATTTTATGGTAAAAAAATTCATCCCTCCTTTTCCAATATCAATTTTACCCCATGGATATTTACACGTTTCTTTTCCATCAGATAATGCACATACTCAAGCCTTTTTAAGTCCCTCAAAGAATAAAGCCGGTTTTTCTTACCTATCCGCTTAGGACGCACCACTCCAGCTTTATCCAGCTGGCGCAATGTCCAAATCGGGATATTAACCAACCTGCAAACCACGCCGATTACATAAACCGGCTCTTCCTGGGATATCTTAATCCTGAGCATTGGCATATCAGGCCCTCCCGCGAAAACAGATTAACACAATACATACATCCTGTCAAGTAAAATAATTATTTTTGTTAGGTAATCTAACTGATAACCTCTATATCCTTATCTTTATTTATTTTATTAAATAGTTCCCGGGAGATCCTGAGGCTTATGCTAACCCCTTTTTGCAAATAATCAATTTTATCTACTTTAGCCTGGCGATAAAAGAAATCGACCAATTCCATACGGCTGTGAGGTATAATTATTTTCAGGTCTAACATAAGACCGGAGAAATATACCTGTATACGTTTAATTAAAGCTTCCAGGTTCTCCCCTGTTTTGGCTGATAAAATAACGGCATCGGTAAATTCATTTTTATACACCTGCAGCCAGCTGCGGTCAGGAACCAGGTCTATTTTATTTAGCGCAACCAGGACGGGTTTATCCTTTAAACCTAACTCTTCCAGTACGCTCTGCACAGCCTGATTATGCTGGTGTATCCGCTGGTCAGACACATCTAAAACATGGATCAATAAGTCAGCATCAGAGACCTCTTCCAAAGTAGCTTTAAACGCTTCAATCAAATGATGAGGAAGGTCATGCAAAAAACCTACCGTGTCGGAGAGGATAATATTTTGCCCGTTAGACAACTGTAAGCTTTTGGAAAGCGGGTCCAGCGTAGTAAACAATTTCCCTGAAGTAGCTTGTACGGCATCGGTCAGGCGGTTAAGCAAAGTAGATTTACCCGCGCTAGTGTAACCTACTAAAGCTACCAGGGGAAGATTATTGCTTTTTCTTTTCTTATGCGTCGTCAAGCGATGCAGCCTGAACGTCTTCAAATCTTCCTTTAGCTTATCAATCCTCTTCCTGACCTGGCGCCGGTCAACTTCAAGTTTAGTTTCACCCGGTCCGCGGGTACCGACCCCGCCGCCTAATCGCGAAAGCATTACCCCCTTGCCTACCAGACGGGGAAGCAAATATTGGAGTAAAGCCAACTCCACCTGCATTTTCCCTTCGGGGCTTTTTGCCCGGCGGCTGAAAATATCAAGGATCAATTGCGTGCGGTCAATTGTTTTCCTGCCGAGGGCATCTTCCAGGTTGCGCTGCTGCGTACCCGACAGGTCATGGCTGAAGATTATCGTATCCACAGCCTCCTCGCTGGCAACAATGCCGATCTCCTCAACCTTGCCCTTGCCAATCAGGAAATTTGCCGTAGCCTTTTCACAGATACAAATTATATTCTCAACTACCTCAACGCCGGCTGAAATAGCCAGCTCCTCCAACTCCGAAGAGGTGTCTTCAATACGCCAGTGATGCTTATCTGTTTTTATTTGAATACTGACTAAAAGAGCTTTTTCCATATGCGTTTAGCAACCTCCCCGGCTGTTTCTTTATCCCTGATATTAATCCACTCTATGCGCTTATCTTTCCTGAACCAGGTAAGCTGACGCTTGGCATAGCGCCTGCTGTTACGCTGGATAAGGCGCCTGGCCTCATCCAGGGTATACCTTCCATTAAAATAACCTTCTAATTCACGTACTCCTATAGCGCAAAGAGCGGTCTTGCTTAATTTATGATTAAGCAGGCTCCTGACTTCATTAACCAATCCGGAGTTAAACATTTTATCAACCCTTTGGTTAATTTTATCATAGAGGACCTGCCTATTTGTGTTTAAAGCGAATACCTTAATTTCATACTCATTACCCAAGCCAACCCTGCTCTTTTGCAAAACAGATATAGGCAGTCCTGCCTCCATATAAACTTCCAGGGCCCGGATAATCCTCCTGGCATCATTAGGATGAATCTTTTTAGCGGATAGAGGGTCAACTTTGCTTAATTTCCCATACAAATATTTATTTCCCTTAAGGGACAGCTGCTTATAGAGCCTGGCGCGGATTAACTTATTTTCCGGGCTTGAGGGGAAAATCCCGTCAATTATAACGGAGTAATAAAGCCCGGCACCCCCCACAAACAGCGGGAGCTTTCCTTTTGAAAATAATTTACCGCAAATCGACAGGGCATCTTTTCGGTACCTGGCAACATTATATTCTTTAGCGGGCTTGATTACGCCAAGCAGGTGGTGCTTTAACTTCTTCTTTTGCGCGCAGCCTGGCTGGGAAGTAACGATATCCATGGAGTTATATACCTGCATAGAATCGCAGGAGATAATCTCGGCGTTAATCTTTTTAGCCAAATGAATCGCAATCGCGGATTTGCCTACAGCGGTAGGGCCGATAAGGAAGATAATCTTTTTCTTGAGCATAAATACTATGGGCAGAGCTTGGTTGAAAAACCTTCCCGGGAAAGCCTGTTCTCTGTATCCAAAGCCTCTGTTTGTGTTTTAAACCTGCCGACTTTAACCCGGTAACCCTCGCTTGATGCCTCTACGTAAGCCGGATACCCCATAGCCAGCAGCTTATCTTTAAAATTAACGGCATTCAAATTCTTCACAAAAAATCCTACCTGCACCGAGAATCCGCCGGCTTCATTCACAAGCGGGATACTTGCCGGTATACCTTTAGAAGGTTTTAACTCAAGGCTTAAAGGAAAATCTCTTTTTAATTTCGCCAGATATTCACTAGACTGCTCATTATTGCCTTTTCTATAATTTGACTGGCTTAAGCGATAAAATATTGCCGCCTTCAATCTTGTGTTGGGATTATCCTCAAGGAGTTTATTATAAATGCCTTCGGCCTCCTGGAACTGCCCTTTAATCAAATAAGTATCCGCTGAAGCCATGGCTGACTGCTCTTTAAATTTACTGATAGGATTATTTAAAATCCTGCGGAAACATTCCTGCGCCTGCTCCAGCTTATTCTCTTTCAAATAGCTCAAGCCTAATAAATAGACCAGCTCATCCGTACCCTGGATATTGAAACGCTCCGCCTGAGCCTGCGCTTCAAGTATTACCCTGCGGTAATTTCCCTGCAGGAAATCGGCTTTTATATTATCCAAATTAGCCGCCCAAGAGTTAACCGGAAAAAGAAAAATGGCCAGAATTAGAAAATGCAGCTTAAGCTTTTGCATATTTATGTTTGGCTCTCAGTTTATTAGAAATCCTTCTCTGCAAATCAAGAATCTTCTTATGCCGGCCTTCCTTCTCTTCTTTAGTCAATAAATCAGCTAATTTTGCCGCAACCGTACCCGACCTGGGAGAATATTTAAAAATGTAGGCAGCGTTAAATCCTATTTTTTTAATTAAGCCGCAGGTCTCTTTAAACTCTTTATCGGTTTCAGAAGGAAACCCCACAATAATATCCGTAGTCAAAAGCCCATTCTTAACAATTTTACGATAAGAATCAATTAAAGCCAAGTACTCTTTTACCGAATAACCCCGGTTCATAAGCTTAAGGATCCTGTCTGCTCCCGACTGTAACGGCAGATGCAATGTTTTACTCAATTTGCCTAAATCATTAATAGCCTGGAAAAGTTCAATATTGGCGTCTTTAGGATGTGAGGTAAAAAAGCCTAGCTCTTTTAAACCTTCCAACGCATTAACCTGAGTTAAAAGCTTTGTGAAATTAACCCCATCTTCATGATAAGCGTTGACATTCTGGCCTAAAAGAGTAATTTTACTAATCCCTCCGGCAATAGCCTCCTGAATTTCCATAAGTATGTTTTTATTTTTGCGATGGCGCAGAGGCCCGCGGACATACGGGACTACACAATAAGAACAAAAATTAGAACACCCTTCGGAGATAACCACATACGCATGGGACTTATCCTGAAAAAAGCCTGTGTGGTAAATTTCTTCCGGACGCTGCGAACTATCAACCTCCCAGATCTTACGCTCAAAGAATTCCCCGGAAGAAAGCTTACCCAGTATTTCCGGTATTTTGTAAATGTCCTGAGGGCCGGCGACAAAACTGATATTCGCGTCGCGCTGGAACGCGCGTTCTTTATAATTCTGGGCCATGCATCCGGCTAAACCGATTATTTTAGAACCTTTATAGCTCCCAATCAAACTCCAAACCCGGTCCTCGGCATGCTGGCGCACAGAGCAGGTATTAAATATAATAATATCCGCTTCTTTGTCAGAAGCGCAAATTTTATAACCCGCATTCTTCAGGATTCCGCAGATAAGCTCCGAATCCCGAACATTCATTTGGCAGCCGAAAGTTTTTATGAATACTTTTCTCATAGCCTCATTTTACCTTACGAAATATCCTGATCATCTTTAATATTGTACTAGTAAGGCTTTTCTGACGCGGGTTAGCTTCTGCAAGCACGTTTTCCATCGTTTTTCCGGTTTCCACATTAATAGATGAAGATTTTCTCATGGAAAGAATCTGTGAGGGGTATACACTTCTATGGCCTGTCATAAGGAAACTCACGACACATGCCACCGTGGCATAAGGGGCTATGCCTGTTCCAAAGAGTTCCATAGCCATGATACTTGCTGCGATCGGCGTATTAGCTGCTCCCGCGAGAACGCTCACTAGGCCTATAGCCGCAAAAGTAGCTATATCTAACCCTGTAAACGATGCAAATAGCGTACCTGCGGATGACCCCACAAAAAAGATAGGCGTAACAATACCTCCGCTCCCGCCAAAACCAAGAGTAATGGCGGTAAAAATACTTTTCAGGGGAAAAGCATACCAGGCAGTTTTAACACCATTTAAAGAATGTTCTATGGTATCAAGGCCAAGCCCTAGATACTGCTTTGAGAACATAAATGTAAGGGCTAATAAGACAACACCGCCAACTAATCCTTTTAGTGGCGCCCATATTCGCAGCTTTTTGGATAAACTATCTCCGAATCTTAATATCTCAATGAGAATTAACGAACAAAACCCAAAAAATATACCAGCCAGGACAACTTTAATAAAAAACCATTCGCTAAAGGCGGGGGCTAAAACTACCGGATGATGAAAATATGTTATACCAAGCGATGCCGATACATGATAACTAACAATACCTGCGATAAACGAAGGCAAAAGTACATCGTATAGAATCGCTCCGACAAAAAGAACCTCTACGCCGAATATTGCCCCGGCTATAGGAGGTCCGAATACTGGAGCAAAGCCGGCGCTTATACCGCATATAACGAGCTTC
>JAQUSM010000060.1 GCA_028715095.1 Candidatus Omnitrophota bacterium | reverse complement strand
GAAATCATTCATGCTTTCGCGGCCAGGAACCCTGGCCTTCAAGTATTTTAGATATTTTTCCAACCACCTGTTTAACCGTTAAATGCGACGTATCGATTATTTTATCGGCTTGCATATAATAAGGCGCGCGCATTTTCAATAGAAGCTCTATGCGTTTATGAGGTTTATCTACATTTAAAAGCGGCCGGTCTTTATTAGCAGAAACCCTTTTGAGTATCTCTTCAGGGGCAGCATAAAGGCAAATCATCATCCCGGTTTTCTTCATCAGCTTGATATTGTCTTTATCTAAAACCACCCCGCCGCCGCAGGCAACCACAAACCGTTTTTGAGTAGAAACCTGTTTTAAAACCTTTTTTTCGATTTTACGGAAATACGCCTCGCCTTCTTTGGCGAAAATATCCACAATCCTGCGCTGCTCCTGCAATTCAATCAATTCGTCCAGGTCAACAAAGCTTGCCCCTCTCTCTTTAGCCAGATGGCGGCCGACAGAGGTTTTTCCGGTACCCATAAATCCTACTAAATAAACATTCATTTAAAGTAGGGACGTTTCTCAACCCAATCGGAGAAGTGTCCCCATGCTAAAGTAAATCCCTGCGCATGGGGCACCTTCCCCCTGGTTAAGAACCAGCCCTGGTTGGCTAACTGTTATATGCTTCCAGTACTGCTTGGCTTAACTGCTGTTTTAACTCTTTGGTAACAGGATAAACCGTGTTATACCATTTCCCATCTTTACCTTGATGGCGCGGCATACTCACGAATAAACCCTTGCTGCCGTTTACCACGCTAAAGCCCTTGACCACAATCCCTGAAATTGAGACATCGACAAAAGCCTTAAGCTTTGAATCAGTATCCAACTTACAGACACGGCTGACGCTTATCGCCTTCTCCATTTTTATCACCCCTTTCTGCGACAATAGACGAAAGGGGCAGGATTATCTAACTCTAAATTTTTAAGAGATCAAAAGGCGGTTTCGGTATAGATATCAAAACGGTTGATATCCTTGCCTACCTGATCATACTCCAGGTCATCAATAGTTTTTTTGAATGCCTTAGTGGCCCCCGAAGACAACCCGTTAATTGTAAAAACCATATTGGCAACAGTTACATTACGGATAAAAAGCACAATACGCACTGCCACGGTAGCATAAGATTTATCGCTATGGTTAGAAACTTCACCCTTAACGACTACCTCTTTAGAGCTGTCGGATTTCTCAATTATTATATTATGGTAGCTAAGATTAGGCATGCGCTATCCTGGCGCTGTAATTAGCATAAGCTTTTTTGATATCTCCCAGGGAATCCGATCCGAATTTCTCAAGGAATGCTTCCGTCAGGACAAGGGCGCATGCTGATTCAGCCACTACACCGGCAGATTCCACCACGCACACATCCGAACGCTCAACCGCGGCCTTAGCGGGTTTCTTGGTAAGAATATTTACCGAATCCAGCGGGTCCATCAATGTCGCGATCGGCTTCATACAGGCGCGCAGAAGAATCTCCTGGCCGTTAGACACGCCGCCTTCGATGCCGCCGGCATTATTAGTCCGCCTGGAATATCCGGTATTCTTATTATAATAAATCGCGTCGTGCACCTCTGAACCAAAGCTAACCGCATACCCTAAGCCCAGCCCCACTTCAAAAGATTTTATTCCCGGGATAGAAATTACCGCCGCAGCCAGTCGGCTGTCCAGCCTGCGGTCAGCCTGCACATAACTACCCAGGCCTACGGGTACTTTCCTGGCAGAGACTTCAAAAACCCCTCCTACCGTGTCTTTATTTTTAGTCGCTTCGGTTATTTTTGCGGTTATCCCCTTGGCGGTAATTTCCCCACCCACCGACAAAACCCTGCTTGTAATAGTTATACCGAATTCATCCAGGAATTCTTTACACAATGCGCCTAAACCAACGGTAGCTGCCGTACTGCGCGCAGAGGCCCGTTCCAATACCTCTCTTATATCCGTAAACCCATATTTCAACAACCCGGCTAAATCCGCGTGGCCCGGCCTGGCAGCCATAACCTTATGCAGTTTTTCAATACTGGCGTCTTTATTCTTTATCAACAAGGTAATCGGGCTGCCAAGAGTAAGCTCATTCTTCAAGCCGGAGGTTATTTCCACCCGGTCATTTTCTATTTGCATGCGCCTGCCCCGGCCAAAGCCGGACTGCCTGCGCTTTAACTCCTTGTTCAGCCTGTTTACGTCCACTTTAAGTCCGGCGGGAAAACCCTCCAGAATAGCCACAATTGCTTTTCCGTGCGATTCACCTGCGGTTAAATATCTTAACATATATTCCTCCTGTTACTTCCAGAGCCCGCGCTTATTTTTACGGGCCTGCTGGTATAAACTTGAAAATAAATCCGCGTATTTTACATTCGGCGGATAGGCCATCAACGAGGCATATCCCTCCTCGACAATCAAGGCATTCAAAAACCTTCCGTCGGGAAGATAAACATAGGCCAGGATCCTTTTATATTTATCATATTTTTCTTTGTCAAACTCCAGCCTTACGCGCTTGCCCTGTGCCATCTGCCTGGTAAATTCATAAGACTGCCTGCCGAGTTTTTTAATTTCCCAGACACTCTGTTTGGAACGCTGGGCGTCACGATGAAGCTTGGCTGATTCGTGCATCTCCGGAGTATCAATGCCTATTAAACGCAGGTATTTTCCGTTTTCCAATTTCAAGGTATCGCCATCAACAACTCTTGTTACCAGAATATTGCCATAGTCACTATTATCACCGGCAGAAATGTGCTCCTTGGGAGTAAAACGCAGGCCTGAATTATTGCTAAAAAGATAACCCGCTAAAACCAAAAATCCCAGGAGCAAGGATAAAATTATTTTCTTATTCTGGATTATATTTTTTTTCATAATTGAGAAGCGACCATCTGGGCTAAGACTACAATATCCTCGATACAAAAAATGCTCTTTACGCTTGAATCAAAATACATATTTGCGTCAGGTGCAAACTCCGCGTCCTGCTTCCAGAATTTTACCAGAACCGGTACCCCTGCAAATGCCTCTATAACCAGGCTGACATCTGCGCCGTCCGAAAGATGGACCGGGAGCCTCCCTACAACATCTTTTAATGCATCGGGGTTCTTGCCATATTTACGGATTACCGGCTTAAGACAACGCCTGTAAAACGCCTCATAATAACCTTCGACCCCGGAGAACTCCCTGAAGGTAAGCCACTGGCCGCTCGGCGCAGGCAAACCTTTTAATTCTTTCGCCAAATAATGCAAGAGCAAAATACTAATAAAATCTTTAGCCTGGACATTGCAGGCAGAAGAAAAAATCCTTCTTTGGGCGATGTCCACGCTGTATTCATCAGCCAGGAATTTAACCAATAAATTCTTGGCAGGATTAGGGTTAAGATCAGATAGATCCTCCCACGCCTTATTAAGCGCAACCTCATATCCCATATTTTTATTATATTATTAATATTAGATAAATCAATGATTTTGCGCGGGTTTGCCGAGACTTGTTCTCGCATCACCGCTTGCTCGCCCCAGCGTGGCTCGCTGCGCTTCGGCAAAAATTTCGCTCTGCCGGAACATATATAGCGGGCAACCTTGCCCGCTCAATTTTTGAGATGCTGCTCAAATCAAGTCTCGGCACCCGCTATATGTTTAGGATAGGCGTATAAATTACCGAGTTGTGTATATAAAGATTTCGCACGCGAACAATACCTTGAGAGCAAAATATTATTATATTGCGGTTGCGGTATTTTAGCTTATAATAGAAATCATGATTTACGACAGGTTCCAGCAGGAAGCCATTGACCACATCAACAACGGCCATTCGGTAATCGTCTCAGCCCCCACCGGAGCAGGGAAAACCGCTATTGCCGAACATATCATCTCTTCCTGCGTTGCAACTGAAGAATGCTCAAAAGGCGTAATCTACACCGCGCCCATCAAAGCCCTCTCCAACCAAAAGTTCCGCGACTTCCAGGGGCAATTCCAGGATAATATCGGAATTCTCACCGGGGATGTTTCCATCAATCCTCAAGCTCCGGTACTGATCATGACTACCGAGATTTTCCGCAACAAGATACTGGATGAACCGGAGAGCCTTAACAAATACTCCTGGGTTATCTTTGATGAGATCCATTACATTGATAATCCTGAGCGCGGCACAGTCTGGGAGGAATCCCTGATCTTCCTGCCCAAACACATGAACCTGCTGGGGCTATCGGCAACTATCCCCAATATCCAGCAATTCGCCGCCTGGATTGAATCTATCCATAATAAAACCATTAAAGTAGTCATCGAGGAAAACCGTCCGGTGCCTTTGCATTTTCTCTTCCAGTGCCAGAATGAAGTCGTGGATAAAATTGAGCGCCTCAAACGGCTTCGCTCAAGTAAACCTAACAGGCTCAATTCCCTGATTGATTACCTGCGCGTAAACGACGGATTGCCGGCGATATATTTTGTCTTTAGCCGTAAGCGCGCGGAGGAATTAGCCCAGGATTTATACGGATTTAAATTCTTAGACGCCAAGGAAAGCCGCGCCATCACCCAGATGTATGAAGATTTATTGGTGCGTTTTAATTTAAAACATGAACAGTCAGCGCAGCTGCTTTACCCACTGGTGCAGCGCGGCATTGCTTATCACCACGCCGGGATGCTGCCTACGCTAAAAGAGGTAATTGAAAGGCTCTTTACCAGCCGCCTGCTTAAGGTTATTTTTACTACCGAAACCTTTGCCTTAGGAATAAATATGCCCAGCCGTTCGGTGATGTTTGACGGCCTGCGTAAATTTTACGGCACATACGTGCGTAATTTAAAAACGCGCGACTTCTATCAAATGGCAGGCCGCGCCGGAAGGCGCGGTATAGACAAAGAAGGATTTGTTTATACTCGGGTCAACCCGCAGAGGATAAATTTTGAAGAAGTCTCAAGGATTATCTTCGGCAAGCCCGAAGAAGTCAAAAGCCAGTTTAATACATCTTACGCTACTATCCTTAACCTTTACGAAAAATACCAGGAGGAGCTGTTTAAAATCTACCCCCTTTCTTTACACTATTATCAGTCGCGTAAAAACGAGCAGAAACAGGCCTTAAACCTGCTGGATGCAAAACTAAAGATGCTTAAAGAATTGGGTTATATCCACGAGGGGAAACTTACGGAAAAAGGGAAATTCGCCAAGACTGTTTATGGCTATGAATTGGTCCTGGCGGAGTTATACGAGCAAAATATCCTCGAGCAGTTAGATGAGTTTGAATTGGGGGTTATGGCTGCCGCGGTTGTCTTTGAGCCGCGCAAAAACCAGCGTATGCCCTCAAGTATCTCTAAATCCAGCCGCACGCTTAAACGCACCTGCGAAGAAACCTACGACCGGATAAAAGATAAAGAACGCCGCTATAAAATCTATCCTTTCAGCAAACTGCCATATTTTCATTTATGCTCCAGCATGGAGGCCTGGCTGCGCGGGACAAACTTTGACAGGACATTACAAATGACTGATTGCGATGAAGGCGAGGTGGTGCGTTATTTCAGGATGAGTGTCCAGGTTTTAAGGGAAATCTCGCAGGCACCAATTGCTTCTTACCTGCTTAAAGATAAAATCAAAGAAACTATCCGCGTTATAAACCGCGATATTGTTGACGCCGAAAAACAACTCCGCGAAGGCTAAAACCAGGGACAGTTCTCCGATTGGGTTAAGAAACGTCCCTATTTAATCTTGAGGTAGTCCTGAAGAATATTTTTGTGGTCAAAAGCAAAATCGAGTTTCTTTATTTCAGCCGGCTTGATAATCTTTAAACCCGCTGCATCATCTCCTGCCTTGGGCCTGCCCTTTGCTTTAGCGATAAAAACCGTGCCGATAGTATGAAACCTGGGGTCGCGCTGCGGGTTTGAATAAGTGTGGAGCTGTTTTATCTCGGTTAAATCTAAATTCGTCTCTTCTTTCGCCTCTCTTTTTACCGCATCTTCAAGGCTTTCCCCGTAATCCACAAATCCACCGGGAAGAGCCCAGCCAAAAGGCGGGTTGCTTCGCTGGATAATTACAATTCCTTCAGGTAATTCAATAATCGCATCCACCGTAACATATGGCCCGCCGGATAACTTTGTAGTCACGTATTCCAAGTAGCCTAAGACGCCTTTATTAAAAACCGTAAACGCCTCCTGCTCATATAAACAAAAGGTAATTTCTTTTAAAGAAGTATTCTCCTCCCGCAGATGCTTCAATACTTCCTGCGCCATGATCTTTGCGGAAGCCAAAAGCGGAAAACCCCCTGTGCCGCATCCTAAAGCCGGAAAGACAATAGAATTAATCTTCAATTTACTTGCTAACACCAGGGAGCTCCTGGCAGCATCACGGATTTTTA
Organism: Candidatus Omnitrophota bacterium; assembly: GCA_028715095.1. GTDB lineage: Bacteria > Omnitrophota > Gorgyraeia > Gygaellales > Profunditerraquicolaceae > UBA6249. Next base: position 345 of record JAQUSM010000060.1, on the reverse strand, counting down.
CTTCATCAGTCTTAAAATCCATACCCATAGTCGCAGCATGAATCACATATTTTGCCGCCAGTTCTCCGGCGGAGGTCTCAACCGCCTCCCCAATTCCTATCGGAGCCTTCTTAAGCGCCTCCTCTTCAATAACCCTGCCGCCTTTTTTCTTGATTACGCCGGCCACTCCTCCGCCCATAAGCAGTTTATTATTAGCGGCGTTCACAATGGCATCGGCCCTTATTTCCGTAATATCCCCCAGGACAACCTTAATTTCCGTATTTTTTATAATCACAACTTCCTCCTGCATTGGCGAAAAACAACCTAAACCATCGGTTATTCACCTATTATCTTAATTAATACCCG
>JAQUSM010000059.1 GCA_028715095.1 Candidatus Omnitrophota bacterium | reverse complement strand
CACGATCCACATCCCCCCCCTGGTATCTCCGGCGCCGTTTAAGGCTCCCGCAAGAATCCCCCCCCAGGCCATCACTGGTTCAGAAAGCAGCGCGATATAGATATAACGCATGCATTCTTTAACCACGGTTTCATTAGGCGAAAGCAGAGATGCTATAAAATGCGCATTTGCCATTACTAAAACAGTCAATAAGAATACTACGATCACGCCAAAAGCGGCGGTAACTATACCGATTAAAAAAGCATCGCCATCTTTTTTCTTGCCCAGTAAATTCCCTACCACAACCGCATTTGCCATATTAAAAGCAAAAGCGGGAAGAAAAATCGCGGATTCTATCTTCAAGCCATTGGTAAAAGCAGCCATAATCTCTATATTGTGTTGCGGCAGAGCCGCCAGGATCAGGAAAAGGACTATTGCGCCAAACTGCCATAAGATTTGCAGCAGCCCTGCCGGCCAGCCAATCAGCATCATTGCCTTAACTGCCGGAACGGAAAACCTGAACAACCCGGTAATTTTACGGCGCATAAAGAATAAATTCATAAGACAGCCCACTAAAGAGCTAAATACCGTTGCCACGGCAATCCCCCGGAATCCAAGCGGGGTATGAAAAGCAAGATAGAAATTAAGTACTGCATTCAACAGGCATACTACAGCCATAGTGAAAAGCGAACTGCGGATCATGCCGCTGGCCCGCAGGATGCCGTTTGAGCTGATTAAAAAATATGAAAAAACCAGGCCCGCCGAATATATGCGTAAGAGGGTAACGGCGTATCCTTTAAGCTCTACAGGTACAGCCAATGCGTCTATAATGTTGCGCGAAAATAAAATCCCGATTATCGTAAAAATAACTCCCGCCGCCAGGGAAACAGCGATGGAAGAATCAACCGCAGCGATAAAATCCTCTTTTCTGTCTGAAGTATAAAGCTGCGAGACCAAAGACACAGAACCGACAGTCAAAGCAAAAACAATGATGCTTAAGATAAAATAAATCTGCGAAGCCAGGCCATAAGAAGCCTGGATCTCCTTACCGATTCTTCCGGCAACGTAAACATCCGCCAGGCCGATTAAGAAAAGAAAAAACATAATCAATGTCATCGGCCAGCTCATTGACCAGCTTTGGCTGAACAACGAACGCACTCTTTCCTCTTTTAGTTTTTTTACAATAGCATCAGGAAGCATTTTAGTTTTTAAGAGAAATAGTATATTTTTTTATCATTCCGCAGGGGTGATAGGACTGCTTTGAAGCACGCAACCCCGCTATGCCCAAATCCTGCTCAAGATTCACATATTTAAAGCGTTTATCCTGGGCGGCAAGAAAATCATTAAGCATTACCTGGTAGAGCCCGCTTAAGGCAGGGTCCGCTTTCAGTATATGCATCACCAGGGTATCTGTGTTAAGCGCTTCGGCAATAGCTACCGCGCGTATTTTTCCGCCCACCTTTATGGCTCCGGCTCTTACCCCAAAATCTGTAAAATGAGCTATTATCTGATGCAGCGTCCTGCGTTCATTATCCAGGCCCTCCACGTGTTGGCAATCTTTGACAGCACACCAGGCCTCTTCAAACTCCAGGATCAGGGCCGCTTCAGAAACATTAATATCCACATAAGCGTAATCATGTTCGGATTTAAATTTTTTTATCTGGTTTCGTTTCCCGTCATATTTTCTGCCGGAAAGATTAAGCAGATCTGAAAAAAGGTATAGATAATCCCAATTGTTCCTGTCTTCTTCAACTTTAAAACGGCTATCCTTCTTTAGAAAACCAACTGTCTCCTCCGGGATGCGCATAAAAAAACCCTTTGTATCCCCTAAAACCCTTCCTATAATTTTTGCTGATTCGGCTGCTCCTATCGGCTGCAGGAAGCGCGCAGGCTGGCCAACACCCGATCGCAGGATAACTGCCTCCTCAAGAATAGAAACCTCATAATTAAAGGCTTCTCTCCAGCTGAATAAATTGGTAAATGTAAATTCGGATATCCGGGGAGGGAATTTTCTAAAGGCCTGATCAAAGAATGCCTTATGCTCAAAACCAAGGGCTGTAAATTGCGGATAATCAGGTATCCGGTTCATTGCCTTTGGAAGGCTATTCATTTAATCTTAAATTTTTTCAGAATCGACATCATGGGACACCAACCCGTAAATGCCGATTGGAGAAGATTTGCTCCCACGAATGCCGTAAACCACAACCAGCGCATATCAACAAAATGCGCCAAAAGCAAGCTGATAATGATAAAAAATCCCGCTATCCCCCTTAATGTCCTTTCCATAGTTAATCCCTCCTAAAAACTGTACCTTGCCCGCACAAACGCGTTTTTATTCTTTTTCATCATCCCAAAATCAGTGGTCATGTCCTCGCCCCACGGGAGATTTACCCCAAAAACAAGCTTCCACTGGTCGCTAATATCATAGGCGCATGATGCCCGCACATAACCATCTTTATCGGAAGGCGACCAGAAATTAAAAAGACCCAGGGTCACAGTTTGATTCTTGAACAACTTGGTAATACGCTGGGTCAAAAGATGCCGATACTCATCCCAGAAAAAGTCACCCGGCAGCAGCGCGGACCTGTAAGCGGAATAATTTAGTTTTTGCTCATAAAGGTACTGCGCGCCGATCTTAAGATCATTGCCCATATCTTTCTCATAGCCAACCAGCAGTTTAAACATGGAATTTTCAATAAGCCGGTTATCTCCGTGCGCATCCTGCCGCGAACGATAATACCCTGTCTCTACATTTCCTATACCTGAGGCGAAAGGCCCGCGCAGGCTTGCTCCGTAGGCATCCAGGCGTTCGTAAAAAAGCTGGAAATTAGCTTCATCCAGATAGCTTCGCGGTGACGGGTCAAAACCGCGGTAATAATATAATGCGCCTTCCGTGCTCTCAAAATTCCTATAGATGCGCAATGCATATTGCATATTTTCCGCCTTAAATGCCGGCTTAACCGCGTTGCGCTGGCTGTCCCTGCCTACAATACCCCTTTGGAAACTATCAAAGAAAGAGAGCCTGTCCCCATCCGGCATGGTATTGGGGGTGAAATCAGGGATAAGCACAAAGTCGATATTTGCCGCTTTAGGGTAAAGCGATATGCGCAAGGCGTCGGAAGGTTTTTTCAAATATTCGTCATCCCTGCCGATATAGAAAGATACGTAATCCTTAGGGAAGAAATCATTGATAAAAACATAGTCGCCTGTACCCCAGGTCAAAATTTGCCTGCCGGCTTTGATATCTATGAAGCTCTGCGGGCTAAAAGCAAGATTAAGCTCACGCAAATCAAAAGAGCCGGTAGTTGCAAAATACTCATCCAGGACGAAATCACCTTTATACGTAATCACCCCATTCCTTGCGGACAAAAAGTTTTCACCCGGAATGGCATAACGGGTCTTTAATTGTATACGCTGCTCAAGCATATTATAATCCCTATGCTTAGTCAGGGAATCACGGCTGATCCTGTAACCGTATGCCTGTTCGGCAAAACCGTGCCATTCGGGAAGCTCTGCTGCCTGCGCGGGTAAAATATTTAAAAATAAAATTCCCAGGCCTATAAAAAATATACCCCTCAACCCCTTACTCCTTCAGCCACTGCTGCGGCGGTGTGCGCAGGAAACGTTCGGTGAATATATTATCCGTTAATCCTATGTCGTAAGAAATATCACTGAATTCCGCGATAGTATTGGATCCGGCATTTAAATCCGCAGCCTTCATCCTGGTAACAGTCGGATAATTCTGGATAACCTTTACTTCAAGCGCCTCAATAGTACGGTAAAGTTTTCCGGACTTATCGAAATATTCCGCCTTCATGGGAACAAAATTATTTTTATCAATCTTGACCGTATAGTAGGAAAATTCAACTAACGCGGCATCCTTGGGCGTATTCTTAATAGTATAATATGCGGCATCGCTTGCGGATAATTCATGTTTATCTAAATCTATGGATCTGCCGGATATATCTTCATACAAGAAGGTAGTCCCGACAAAACTTGAGCGTTTATCGGAAGCGGCGATACGGCGCACCAGGTCCATGGCAGGCAGGTACAACCAGCGGTCATCATCTTTACCCGCATGCTTCCAGACGATATAGCTCATACCCTTGACGTCATTTGGCTTATGAAAGTAGACGAAATATTTCTGGTCTGCCCCTTCCTGCACATTTAGCTTCAAGATTGTCAATTGGCGCTCCCGCTTGCGGCCCTGGGCGTCAGTAACCACCATAGTTACCTTGGCCCTTCCGTCTTTTCCCTGATAATATGAACGGTTATTTGCCTTAATCACGATTTCATCAACGTTTAACTCCTGAGCCCATGCATTACTCACAAAGAAAAGCGCCGCTAAAAAAACCAAGGTTTTCCTCATCTTGCCTCCTTTTAAGCTTGAGTATCTTTTTTACAGATGTTCCGGCGCGAAATAAACCAGCAGGCCCCGGATAAAATCACCACAACTGCCACGCAGATTATTGTTGTTAGATTAACCCGGGCCAATTGATATCCTAAAAGTACATACGCCACCGCAGAAGCGGCAATAAGCGAGAACAAAATGCACTTTCCGCATGAACAAATTGCCTTTGTTTTAGTTTCTTCAAAGACCAGCCATGGAAAACCCGTAATAATTGCCGGCAGCATCATAAGAGTAACAATGCTGGCCACCAGCATAATTGTAAACATGAAAAACCCCACGGTATTATACGGCACCAGCGGCGAAGCAAAAAGCGGAAGAAAACCAATGGAGATTACCAGCGCATTCTTAATCAACGCCCTTGCCGGAGAACCAAACATCCCTTGGGCGGTCTTAGGCCAGCTTTTATTTTCCGCATAAAGCATCCTGGCCCGCTCAATAAAATGAATGGCAAAATCAACTGCAAGGCCCAGCGTCAAAGCTGACAATACCGCAACCGGCATATCATACTCCTTGCCGGTAAAACCAAGCAAGCCATAAATAAATAATATGGTAACCGTAAGCGGCAGCATAGATAAAAGCCCGGTAACCGGCGATTTAAAAAGAACAATCATCATAAAAAGGACAATAATAAAACTACCGAGGAAATTTATCAACATCCCCCCCACCATCTTATCCTGCCAAACCATATTGATATAAGTCAGGCCCGCCCAATTATACGAGACGGCAAATGGCGCAGGATTTTCCTTGAAATACTTATCAACCTGCCTGGCCACTGCTGCCATCTGCTTATTGTCACCTGAAGTCAACTGCAGCCAAAGATTTGCCTTGGAATAGTCAGGAGTAACAAAATGCCAAAGGTCATCGGGCTTATGCGAATTTTCAAACGATATAAGCGCCTGTGCCACCGCCTGAGGCGTCGGGGGTATCAAATTATTCTTTTTATCACCGCCTAAAAGCTCATAATAAACTTTCCTGGTGATATCCGCCAAAGATGTAGATTTGCCGACCTTGCCTTTCTCAAACAAATAATTCTGCAGCCCCTCAATGTAACGCAGCATCCGAGGCTCCAGGAAGACCTGCGCGTTTTTCTCTTTAGCCTCAAGCACCAGATAAACGCTGTAGGTGCCGCCAAAATGTCCATTAAGCACCTTATCAGCCACCCTGATAGGATGCTTCACATTGAACCACTTGGTCGGATTATCATTAATTTCAATATGCGTAATCCCGTAAATAGAAAGCGCAATAACTATGGCAGAACAAAATAAAACCTGCCTCCAGCGTAAAACCGTAAATCTCCCCCAGGCGGAAAGCCCGCGGCTTAAAAACCCTTTCCCGACATCATCCTCGTGCACGCCGAAATCACCTAATTTCTTTTCATCAAGAAGGGCAATATAGGCCGGGATCAACAATACCGTAAGCACCCAGGCAAGGGCAACACCGAATGCTACCGCGATTCCAAATACCTGCACCGGAGGAATCGGGGCGAATGAAAGCGAGAAAAAACCGGCAACCGTAGTCAGAGAAGTAAAGAGATTCGGACGATACAATTCATTTAATACATAAGTAATGGTTTTGTTTTTATCCTTAAACGTACGGTATTTCTCGAAGAATTCATTCAAAATATGGATGGAGTCAAGCACTGATATAGGCAAGAGAAATATTGGAATCATTGAGCTCATAATATGTATGGGAAAACCTAACCCTACCATAAACCCCATAGTGATAATAACCACGATTATAGCCATAACCAGCGGCATTATTACCAGCGCCACATGCTTAAAAAACCACCACATGAGCAGGAATATTACCAGTACCGCCAAAGGAGCGGAAATTCCCATTTGCCAAAACATCTCAACGCCAAAGGCATCCTCTGCCAAAGGCAGGCCGGTCAAATAATACTGTTCGACTCCGGGGTATCCTTTGATAATTTTCTGGATTGATTTTGCTACACGATAACTAAGTTTTTTCTCTTTGATGGGGACATAAATGCACAGCGCTTTGCCGTCACGGGAGATAAGCGTGTCGTAGAATAACGGGTTTTCAAGCGCCCGGGTTTTTATACGCAAAGCATCGGAAGCGGTATACGGAGGCTCTCCCATTAGCCAACGGAAACTAATTGCCCCCTGGCCTGCCTGTTCAATATCATCCTTGTTAGCCAGGCTCATTAATTCATATGCAATAACCCCGTTTACTTCTTTTATCTGGCTGGTAATCTTATATATTTTCTCCAGGGTATCCGGGTTAAAAACCCCCTGCGCATCTTTTTCATTATCCACTCCTAATACAATATAATCATAAATAGCGAATTCTTTCTTGACTTCCCGGTCAAAAACCCGGACAAACTCTTTTTCAGGAAGCATGTTTTCCGGATCCGTATCCACCTTCACC
>JAQUSM010000058.1 GCA_028715095.1 Candidatus Omnitrophota bacterium | reverse complement strand
ATTTTCTTTTTGCGGGGCTTAACTTCTTGGAATCATCAACGCGGCTATTGAAACAAAAGTCTTTCAGCAATACTGCCGCAGCTACTACCGGGCCGGCTAAAGGGCCCCTGCCTGCCTCATCCACTCCGATGATTAAATCATAACCTTTACTTTTTAGCTTTCTTTCGTAGCGCAGCACTAATTTGCTTTTTCTTCTTTGCTCTCTATCTTAGTGGCATGCTTGCCAATCTTGCTTCTTAAATAATAAAGCTTGGCCCTTTTTACCTTTCCCGAACGGATAAGCTCGATACGTTCAATACTCGGAGAGTATAGCGGAAATACGCGCTCAATCCCTTCCCCAAAGGAAACTTTTCTTACCGTAAAATTAAGCTTTATCCCTGAGCCGTTTTTGGCGATTACCACTCCTTCAAATGGATGCAGGCGGAATTTATCCACCCCTTCGGGGATCTTGGTAAGCACCTTCACCGTATCTCCAACATTAAACTGCGGCATCTCTTTCTTCGTAAAACCTGCTTCAATTGTCTTAATATCCATTGCTACTGCCTCCTTTAAATGAGCGCTTGACTTACGAACACGATAGTGTGAGTAAGTCAATGCGCGAATTTATTCCGCCGAATAAGTGAGGCGGAATCTCAACCTTGCCTTTTAAGTAAATCCGGCCTTCTCTGCCTGGTCCGCTTGAGCGCCTCGGACTTACGCCAGGCGCTTATTTTATCATGCGCCCCGGAAACCAGCACCTCAGGAACTATCCACTTTCTGAATTTGGCCGGCCGGCTGTATTGCGGATATTCTAATAGATTACCTTCGAATGACTCAAAATTCAAGGAATTTTTATCCCCCAGAACCCCGGGGATCAGCCTGACTATGCTATCCACTAAAACCATGGCCGGAAGCTCCCCCCCGGTTAAAACGTAATCCCCGATTGAAACCTCTTCATCGGCCAAATACTGCCTGACCCTTTCATCAACCCCTTCGTAATGGCCGCAAATAAATATCAAATTTCCGCATTTAGATAATTTCTTGGCGTATTTTTGATCAAAAATCTTACCCTGGGGGCACAACAATATTACTTTGCTTTTGCCTTTAACTTTTTTCTTAATTGCCTGTACTGCCCTGAAGATTGGTTCCGCCTGTAAAAGCATTCCTGAACCGCCGCCAAACGGCCGGTCATCAACCTTATGATGTTTATCTAAAGTATAAAGCCTCAAATCATGGACAAAGATTTTTACTTTGCCTTTTTCCTGCGCGCGCTTAATGATAGATTCACCTAAGACGGCAGAAAACATATTTGGAAAAATAGTAATTATATCTACGCGCATATTTGATTATTGTAATCGCTTAAGAATGCTTGTTTAAATTGGTTAAACTTATCGTCTTTTATCGCCTGGCGCACATTGCGCATTAAATCCAGAAAGAAATAAACATTATGTAAACTTAGTAAAATTAACCCCAGCATCTCCTTGGCGTTAAATAAATGCCGAAGATACGCCCGGGAAAAATTCTTGCAGACATAACAGCCGCATTTTGCGTCCAGCGGCCGGAAATCTTCGGCATAAGCGCAATTGCGGATAACAACCTTACCGCAACTGGTAAAGGCAGTTCCATTCCTGCCGTAACGCGTGGGGATTACGCAATCAAACATATCCACTCCCCGATCCACCGCCTCAACTATATCAAAAGGATAACCAATCCCCATGGCATAACGCGGTTTATTCTCCGGAAGAATGCCTGCAACCAACTCAATGATATTATATATTAAATTGCTGGACTCACCAACAGAAACTCCGCCAATGGAATAACCGTTAAAATCCATATCAACCATACGCTTGGCACAATCTTTACGCAAATCCTCATAAGTAGCTCCCTGGACAATACCAAACAACACCTGCTTTTCTTTTTTATGCGCATCTTTTGACCTTTTAGCCCAGTCAATCGTTCTATCCATAGCTACCTTTGCCTGGTCGCGGGTGCAGGGATAATGCACGCATTCATCAAGAGGCATTATGATATCCGAGCCTAAATCCTCCTGGATTTTAACTACATCTTCCGGGGTAAGAAAATGTTTCATGCCGTCTATATGCGACTGAAACTCAACCCCCCGGTCATGCATCTTGCGAAAAAGCGCCAGGCTAAAAATCTGATAACCTCCGCTGTCTGTAAGTATCGGCTTATCCCAGCCCATAAATTTATGCAGGCCGCCGGCTTTTTTAATCGTCTCTATCCCCGGACGCAAAAATACATGATAGGCATTTGAGAGAATTATCTGTGCCCCTGCCTCCTCCACATCTTTATACATCAGCCCTTTAATCGTAGCGTGAGTGCCTACGGGCATAAATGCGGGAGTATCGATTTCTCCGTGCGGGGTCACCAACTTCCCCAACCGCGCCTTACTATTTTTATCTTGATGTATAAGTTCAAACATGCTGTCCTTACAGAGCTTTTTCTAAAGACGAAACAATAAAATCCCTATCGTTCATCCTGGCATTAGGAATATTAATCTCGCTGATAGTTGATGCGCCTTTAGCACGCAAAATATTATTAATATATTTAAAACAGGCCTTAACTCCAAGGCCACTTCCTGAAGTAAGCAGAACGATCAGTTTTTTATTGTTTAATCCTGTAACCTTATCTAGATATGTATTAATAGCCGGCGTAGGAGCAAATGCCCATACAGGCAAACCTATGATAACCGCATCATAGCCGCTTGCGTCAAACAATACTTCTTCTATCTCGCATCTTTTCTTGGATCTGGCGGCCATACATTGCCCGAAAAATGAAGTTATTTCTGCCTTCGGCCTTAGCCTTTGAATCTTTAATTCAGTTTTTCTCTCCAAGACTTCCTTAAATATAGCGATTACTTTATCGGTAATACCGCTATAGGAATAATAAGTTATCAGCGTTTTCATTTTACCCTCTCAATCTAATCTTACGCGGGCCCCACTATCAGGCGTCTGCCTTGTCTTGTTTCGCGCAGGGACGCTCGTTTGCCCCGGCGTGGCAAACTTCGCTCGGGTTTCGCCTCGCTCTGCCTACTTCGTATTTAGCCGGGCAACCCTGCCCGCTCAATTTTTGAGATGCTGCTCGAGTTCAATCCTCGCCACCCGCTAATAACAATTAAAACCATTCCCCTATTTATGGCTTCCCACCATCCAACGCGCAGTCCAGTGGCTAGACGGCAATAGTATAAATAATGTTCCAAAAAAAACTAACCATTCTAATTTCTTGAATTGAAAAAAAGGCTGTACTATCGCAACAAGAATTAGCAGACCAAGTGCGACACAGCTATCAGCTTTCCGAGATCTTAAATCATTTGCAGCGATAACATTTGAACGAGCAATATCATTAATTGTTTTCTCAGTACGCCAGACATCTAGACGAATCCACAAATACGACGCCGTAATGACACCTACGGTCGGAAGCGATGAGAACACTAATTTCCAAGAAAAATTTCCAGTCATCCATGAAAAAACAATTAAAGCAATTCCTACACAAAACATTATTTTATATATCACTTTGATGTATTCACATAAAAAATTCCAAATAATCATCAACACCTTTTTTACCATTGTTAATCCCTTCTCACTTTAAAGAACCTTACCCTATGTTAATTATATATACTTAGTGGATGGATTGGTTTATTCCGGAACATCCCCCGCTAGCACATTCTTAAATAACACTGGCAAATTTGGAACGAATGTCAATTTTAGCCATTGTTAAGATTTCCGGCTTTTGCTTAAGGCACAATTTGAAGATTTTCGGCAAAAGTGTGCGAGGAATTACGTCGAGCGCAGGCAGAATCTTACCAGCGTAAGCATACTGCAGCCACAGCGAGACGTAAACCGAAGCACACGGCGAAAATCTTCGTGCCGAAGCAAAAGACGGAAAGCTTCGCACGCGGAACAATATCCCGAAGAACAAAATATCTTTGTCACAACGCAGAGATTGCTTCGTCCGCCTGTGGCGGACTCGCAATGACTGCTACGCTAGATAATCAGCATTGCGTCGCCGTAACTGTAAAACCTGTACTTCTTCTCAACTGCTTCCTGATACGCCTGCTTTATCAGCTTTTCTCCGCCGAAAGCACAAACCAGCATAAAAAGCGTGGTCATTGGCAGGTGAAAATTGGTTAACAGGCAATCGGCTAATTTAAATTTATACCCCGGATATATAAATAAATCCGTATTGCCCTCTTTGCGGCCCTCGGCATAAGTCTCAAGCGTCCTTAAAGCAGTTGTGCCAACAGCAATAATCCTACCTTTATCGGCTTTGGCCTGTTTAAGCTTAGCGATGGTTTCATCAGGTACCGAAAAATACTCCGGCTCCATCTTATGTTCAAGGATATTTTCACACCTTACCGGACGAAATGTCCCTAAACCAACATGCAAAGTCACATAAGCCAGCTGAATTCCTTTAGCAGGCAGATCCGCAAGCATTTTTTCCGTAAAATGCAAGCCTGCGGTCGGTGAAGCAAGAGCGCCTTCATTCTTAGCGTAAACCGTCTGGTAATAAACCTTATCTGAATCAATAGGCTCACGTTTTATATAGGGCGGCAAAGGCACAACACCGTAATCGTAAATCATATCCGCGTCAGACTGCTTAAAACTAATCTGGCCCCTGGCACTTAAATGCCCGGAAATCTTTCCTCCGGCAAAAATAATCTTCTCTCCGACTTTCGTGCGGCTTGGCTGGACCAGGCAGGAAAATGTTGTGCCGTTTATACGCCGGGTCAATAAAATTTCAACCTTGCCTCCGGTTGTTTTATTCCCCATTAAGCGGCAATGCAAAACTTTGGTATCGTTAAGGACTAATAAATCTTTTCCCCTAAGAAAACCGCCCATGTCTTTAAATATGCCATGAGTAATCTTGCAGGCTTGCCTGTCTACAATCAAGAGCCTGGCCTCTTCTCTATTTTCCAGAGGATGCTGAGCGATTAATTCTTTGGGAAGCGGATAGTCAAATTCAGAGAGCTTAGGCATTATTGATATAGGGGGGCTTTAGTTTAGATAACCGATTATCTGGTCAGTTAAATCGTCAATTGAAAAAAACACTATTCCGTCGGGGGCCAAATCAGTAACCATGCGGTATTGATTGAAGAACAGGTCAGGGTTGTTTTTCATCAAGAATAAACCTATGCCTATATACACTTTCCCCTTGCCGCGGTGCCCGAGGCTTGATTTAACTATCTCTTTTGCGAACTGGTTATCTTTAGTGTAAGACATCAGCACAACATAATCGACAATACCTTCTTCAAGCCAGGCTGACCAGTCCTGGAAGGCATTTGTATATGCGCGTTCGGCTAGCGGGATGACCGCGCAGGAAACTGCCAAATCCGGGGACTTAACCTTAACCAGGCTTGAAATTTTACGCACCAAATCCGTAACCTGCTGACGCTTCCAATTATCCCAAGCCAGATACTCCTCTTCATTATTCAAAGTATCCAGGGGATTAAGGCCGGTCTTGTCTTTAAAACGTTCCACATTTCTCGGGCCATAGCCGTAAGTCAGCCCGAAATTCTTAAATCTTGAACCGGGGACAAACGGAACGGGTGACGGATAACGGATATAATCTAAATGCACTCCGCTGATTAACGGATAGCGGTTGATGATTTCATTGATAATCGTTAAGATATATTCTTCTATCCTGGGATCTCCGGGTTCCAAGAATATCTGGTCTTCTCTTAAATAATATTTGTCTAACTCCGTATTAGATTCAGTCTTAGACCTCCTTTGGTACTGATCCAGGGTCAGGATAGAACTGCCGAATTTCTTCAGTATATCCGCATTCTCATTTTTGCCTAAACTCAAAACATTTACCCAGGCAAAAACTCTAATATTATTCTCCTGCGCCTCCCTAAGCAATAAATCTAATGTATCCATACCTGCCGCTTTAACCATAGCATCATATTTGGTCCTATCACAGCTCTTGGAGTCATAATAGGCGTTGCCCGACTGGAAGAATTGAAGATAAATCTCATTTATCTTTGCTTTTTTGCACTGGGCAATCAGGTTGCTTACCCCTTCTTTGCTATAAAGCACTTTCTTGCCTGAAAACACAGAAATCCAAATCCCCCTTGCCGAAATCTCTTTAGCCGGGATTTCTTTATCCTGGGCAGAAACCAGGCCCAAGCTGAACAAATAGCATGCTAAGAATAAAACTAATATTTTATTTTTCATTTTTTTACCCTTGCGTGCCTTTCGAGTTCAGAATAACTGCACCCGCAATATTTCTGGCAGTAAATCCCTTTGCCTTTAGCTTCTTCATGGGCCTGCCTGAATCCAACCCGGAAATCTTCATAATAAAAATCTATTCCGTTTTCTTTAGCTGCCTGGCTGCCTATTTGTTTAAGCAGCCCCTGATCCTGATATGGGCTGACCAGTAAAGTTGAGGTAAATGCCTCAAAACCATTTTCTTTGGCATAGAGAGAGGTCTTGCGCAGGCGCAATCCCCAACAATTTGCGCAGCGGCCCGGTGCCTGCAGGTTAGTGCCGATTGCCTCAGAGAATTCAGGCGGTAGATACTCAGGATAATCTACCTCAAACTTCAGATCTTCGCTTAAAGCCATAACTGCCTCTTTGCGCCGGTCAAATTCTGCGGCAGGGTGGATGTTAGGGTTATAGTAAAATCCTTTTACCTTAAAACCTTGTTCGTTCAACCTTTTTAAAGGATAAATCAAGCATGGAGCGCAGCAGATATGCAGTAGGATCTTCATTTACAAGAAGAATTAGAAAATTTCCTGTTGATGCTCTTTGTTAAACTTTAACCCGAAATGTTCAAATGCCTTTTTTGTGGCCAGCCTGCCGCGGGAAGTACGATTTAAATATCCCGCCTTTAAAAGATACGGCTCAACTGTATCG
>JAQUSM010000057.1 GCA_028715095.1 Candidatus Omnitrophota bacterium | reverse complement strand
TGATACCTGATATATAATCTAAGAATTTCATAATCTTCTCAACTGTCAACCGGGAAGGCTTATCCTTAATTGCACAACTGTCCAGGCCGCCTTCGGAGAAATAAATCCTGAAGAAATCTTCGTTTTCCTCAAAATAAGCAAACTCCTCTTCAATGAATGCCTTTATCTTTGCCAGTGCCCCATGAGCCTTAGCTATCCTCTCCTTTACCCTGCGGATCAACTCTTCTATCTTTTCATCGGTAAGCGCAAGATAAAGCGCCTGCTTATCCTTAAAATAAAGATAGATTGTCCCAACGGCATACTCGGCCTGCCTGGCGATATCAGACATAGTCGCGTTATGGTACCCTTTTTCCGCAAAAACACGGGTGGCCGCGCTCAAGATATCTGTTCTCCTTAATAATTTATCCCTTGCCTTACGGGGTAACGGATTCACCTTATCTCCTTTGTTTAATTCATAGTTCATATTATGAACCATAATTCATAATAAGAATGTAACATTCATTTATCTCTTTGTCAAGTAATTATAAAAAATAATTAAAATTTTACTTGCAACTTAGTTGCATTTATGATAGAGTAACATTCATGTGCGATAAATGTAAATGCAAAGACTTACTGAAACGCAGGAATATCTCCATCACGGACCTGCGCCGTCTGACAATAAAAATCCTGACTTTTGCCCAAAGAAATCTTACCCCCGATGAAATATTAAAGGAGGCAAGAAAATCCCATACTATAAATAAAGTCACCCTTTACAGAATCCTCGCCTTACTGGAAAAAAAAGAAATCGTGCGAAAAATACTTACCTCGGATAAAATCTCAAGGTATGAGCTAATTGATCCTCAGGCTATTGGCAAACAAAGCCTCCCTCCCCGCTTTACCTGCAGAAAATGCAAAGCAATTATTCCGCTAAATTCACCTGAAGTTGAATCCATAGTGAAAACCAAATTAGGCAATGAATTCACCGGCCCCATTGAAATAACCATTGAGGGGATTTGTCCTAACTGTAGAAAGGAGAACAAATGACCTCTTTTTTCTGTAAAAACAGGTTTTTGGGCCAGCAAAGATACCTCCTCGTTATTTTTGCTGCGGCAATACTTGCTTGCTTGCTCTTAACGGCCCTAAAGCAGGAAAGAAAAGTAGTTTCCCATAATAAACCTCATTGCCTTAAGGGTTATATCTGCCAGGCTGCCATAAAGAATATGGGCCGATAATTTTTTTTAATTATCTAATGCAACTAAGTTGCATACAATAAAGAAAGGGGCCATTTAGTGAAAAGAAAATTTTTTATTTTAACTTTGATCAGCCTCGGTTATTTAACCTGGGTACAATCACCTGTTAACGCAGAAGAAAGCAAAGAAAAGATTACCTCTCTGGAGAAAATCATTGTCACACAAAGAGGTTACTATATAGACCCTGTTTACTACCCTCTTAGCGTACCCGCAAGTGAAGAAAGCACTACCTCTGTTGTGGGGACAGAGGAAATTCAGGCCTCGCATAAACAAACCGCCGTTGAAACCATTGAAAACGTACCTGATGTCATATTAACAACTCAAGGAAGGAAATATCCCACCAGAATAGCGATACGCGGCGACAGAAACGTAAATGTCCTCATCAATGGCGCACCGCCAGGACAAGACTATAGAATTCTGGGAGGCCTGCCCTCTACTTTAATCGAAGAGGTTGACGTAATAAGAGACTCCAGTTATCTGGCATATGGCTCTCCAAATACCTCCAGTTCGGCAGGCTCGCCAGGCTACGGCGGAGTGGTAAATGTAAAACTTAAGCAGCCTGAAAAAGAAAATGGTACCGAGGTAAAACTTGAATACGGGAATCTTAATACCCAGGACGAAAGTGTTACTACGGCCGGTAAACTTATGGATATAAGTTATCTGCTTAATATAGAACATACTGCATCCAATGGCCCGAATAACCAAAACGCTAACCGTATGTCCACAGGCATTACCTCTCTCTTGAATAAAAAATACGGAGATTATGATTCCAGGATAAAAATGCTTTTACATTTTGACGATGGTTATCTGGGGTTTCAAAAACAGATGTCTTTTGGCACGCGCAGATACGATATTTGGGAATATGACCCTTCAATGGACGCAATGGTAAATCTGGATATTCTCCATGCCTGGAATGAACGCTCATCTACAAATGTTACCGCATATCATGATTACCAACAGGCAACCCTGATTCAAAATCAAAGCACAGGCGCAAGCCCGGGTTACCTCCCTGTCAAAGGCGGAAATGATATACAGAATAGAGATATAACCAGCGGGATAAGTATACGCCAGACATTTTCTATACCAACCTTAAATACCCTGCGTTTCGGAGCTCAATTCAATAACTGGGACTGCCCCACGGGAAAACTCTTCTATGAAGGCTCCCCAAGAAAAGAACAGGATTACGGCGCATACGCGCATGATGAATTAAGGCTCCTGGAAGATAAACTTATCCTTGATGGCGGCATCAGATGGGACCGTAAATACGTCGCCAAAGGAATTTTTAGAGATGAAACCGGCACGGGGACCGGGAAAACGTATAGCGATAAATGGCTTGACCCTAATATAAATAGCGCCTTTGGCATTACTATCTGGCCATTTGAAAAACACGGTTTCTCGACACGCTATTCAATCTCTAGCCAGGCCGATGCTATATTCGCTGACGCCAGCGGCAACCTTTTAGGCAATCAGTCGGAAAAGCGTTATGACGTAAGCTATATAGGTAAGTGGTCTAAGAAGATAGGCCTGACCCTTACCGGCTTTCAAAGAGATATCAGAAATATGCCTAAATGGATAACCGGCAGCGCCTACCAAGCCACTTCTGTAAAACGGTATGGGGCTGAACTGGAGTTAAAAGGCAAACTTTTAGAATGCCTTTCATATTTTTTTAATTATTCGCAGATCTACTCTCGCGATAAAACAAACCAACAAAAAGACCCCACTATCCCTCCTTACGTAGCCAATATCGGCTTAAACTATCAGCATAATGGCTGGGAATTTAATACTACAGTAAAAAGAGTAAGCGGTTACCAGGATAACTCCCTGGTTATCGGCAGCGTATATGAAGATATCGGGGATTACTGGCAAGGCGATATAAACGGCAGCTATACCTTTGAACGTAATAATATAATCCATTCTATCTACACCGGCGTGAGAAACGTAGGCAATGTCAAATATCAGACAGTACCAGGCTATCAGGATTATGGCTTAACGTTCTATGGCGGATACAGGATAAAATTCTAGTTATCAAGACGTTTTATATATCTCCTTATATTCCTTAGGGTTACAAAACAATTACTTATTCCTGAGTTTAAATAATTAGTTTGTAACCTTAAGAGAATAAATCGGTTAGATAAAACGTCTTTAATTAATCTTATTTAAAGCGGCTTTAATTACCCAGCCAAACTTATTATCAAAGCGCCTGACCTTATACCAGCCTTCGGCTTTTTCAACTACCTCAACCTTGCTTCCTTCGCTAAGCTTAAAGTACGTCGTGGCGTTTTCCAATGGTTCAAATTTGACATCTGCCTCTTTGCTTATAACAACAGCGGTTTTATTTATGTAGCTTATCTTCCTGTTTAACGCGAAGACAAACAGGATAGATAAAAATACCAGCGCACAGATAACCCATCCTGTAAATCTCCTGGCCCCGCTAAGGAATAAATTCAGGGTAAGTAGCAAGATTACGACAACATAGATAACAGACAGCAAAATTGTTAAAGAATCGACTGTGATCGCCTGAAATAAGTTATAAACCGTTTTCTCAAAATGATTCCCCGTAAATTTAGGCTCTAAATTCAACCTTTGTATGGCATAATCATAGTTAGACTTTAAATCGCTGTCATTAGGGATTAAAATCCTTGCCCTTTCATAATTTAAAACAGCCAGCCCAAGTTCTCCCTTCTTAAAATAACTGTTTCCTAAATTATAATAAAGATTCCCGCTTTCTAATCCCTGTCCAAGCAGCTTCTCATAAACATCAATAGCCTCATCATATCTGCCTTCCTGATAATAAATATTTGCCTGGTAAAAGAGAGCACCTGGCATATTAACTGCCGGCCCTTGCGCTAAAGAGCTGCGCAAAGCAACAATTGAAATAAAAACTAAAATATAAAATATCAGGCTTATTTTTTTCATACCTTCCTTCTTTGGAGATAATCAATCACTTCTTCTAACTTTCCTAAAGAATCCCGCATATCTGCCTGGGTTAATTGTGAAGATGCGTATCTGACCATATCGCATTCCCGGAAGATATCCCTTAGCTTGGATAAAACCTGTTCAGGGACCCCTTCCTTATGCAAATGTTCATCTATGACACTTATAGTAATGCCTTTTGACGACAAATGGAATTTATCCCCGAGGTATTCCTGTATAGTCGTAAACAAGGTATCGTAGAATTTTTGCGGGTCTGCCTTATCTAAATATTTTTTTGCCTGATGTATACCTATCCTGGCTTTTCGGGGCGCTAAAAGCCCTCTGGCATATTTGACATCAGTTTTTAACCTTTTATTCTTTGCATAGATCATAAAGATAACCAAATAGAGCAAAAGCGGAATAGCCTGAGAAAACAAGAATATCTTATTCTTATAAAGGTCTCCGTTTCTCTTTCTTAGGCGGCCGAGATTATCCTTAATATAAATAATATCCCTGCCTAATTTCTCCTCTTTAACAATGGCAGCGGGGACAACTTGTTTATTTTCAACCACTTTGGTTTCTTCTTCTTTTTCAGGTTTAAGTATTGTCACGGGAAACGGCCCGCCGGTTACGGTTTTATATTGCCCGGTTTGTATATCAAAGAAATCAAAAGAAATAACGGGGATTTCTTTGATATCTGCGCTCATAGGCATAATAATCTGCTCAAATAATTTCTTGCCGGCTTCCTGTTTTATTTGAGGTTCGTAAATCTTAAAACCATTTTCTGATTTAAGCTTAGGAACCACAACAGTACTGAAATTTCCATCTCCGCTTACAGCCATCTTGAGGGTAATAGGATCCCCAAGTTTAACCTCTAATGGCGCAGCAGTTACCTCCAGGTTAAAATTACCCAGCGCGCCGGAGAAATTTAAAGGTTTATTTTCTTCCGGTAAAGGCAAAATATTAAATGTTATATCATCGGATTTTAAATCCAATGGATAAGTTTCATACCTACCGAAGAAATCATCGAAGATACCCGCATCAAATGAATTATCGAAAGCAGAAGAAGACCTGCGCCTTGCCTGTTTTTGCACAATCAGGCTGCATTTAAGATGAGCCGGCCCAAGCTTAAATTCTCCCGGCCTTAAACCGAAGATTGAAGTATTAAATTCTATTACATCGAAATTTACGCCGTTACGGGTTTCCTGATACTGGTTGGGCTTATCAAATGCGCCTGCCGAAAAACCTTCATGGTCAAATTCCGGATACTGTATATCCCTTATGCCAAGCCGGTTAACATACAATTTCACGGTTAAAGGGATGCTTTCATTTAAATAAGCTTTATTCTTTTTTGCCTGCATTGTTATAAATACCCTCTGGCTTAAATCATTTATCCCCGGTTCTGACGGGCTGCTTGGCTGAGCAGGGCTTTGCACCTGCCCCTGCAACACTTCCACGCTTAATTGGTTAGAAGTATACCGGTCTCCATCATGTTCAAACTTGAAAGGACCTAGTTTAAAAACCCCGGTTTTAGTAGGTAAAAGCACATAATTATGCGTGATAGAACCTGAAACCTTTCCGTTAACAATCGACATCATCGTCGAAGGACCTAAATAACGGGATTGAAAACCATCTATTGCCGGCAGCTCCGGCGCCGGCATATTCTGCACGTTGCCGAAACTTAAAGCCAGCTGCAAAGAACTGCCTAAAGATATTTTATTGCTATTTACCGTGGCTTCAAAATTAAGCTCCTTGGCAAAACAAGGAAGGGTATAACTTAAGGCATAAGAAACCAGGGCCAGGCTCAAAATAAAACCCTTTAGGCGCTTACCTATAATAATCGCTTTCTTCAGCTTATCCATTACCAATCCTTCAATACCTCTTCCGAAGACCCTTTTCTGCTATCTTCCAACTTTCCTGCGGAATTCTCTTCCTGCCTCTGGCCTTCTAAAAGCATATTTGCTTCCCGCTCAGACATTTCTTTTGCTTCTTCCGCAGCCTGGTCTTTTTGCTCTTGCCCCTGCTTCTCTTTTTGCCCTTCGGCTTCTTTAGCTGCCTTAGCCTCTTGTTTTTTTTGCTCATCTGTTTTTTGTTCTTGGGCGCCGGATGCCTGCTGCTTCTTTTCTTGCTCTTGCTCATTTTGGGGCTGGCCTTCCTTTGCCTCTTTTTCCTGATCGGACTGCTCCTTCTTCTTATCCTGCTCTTGTTTCAATTTATCCAGAAGCGTCTTTAGCTCCTTCTCTACCAATTCATGGTTAATCCTTGCATCCTCATCCCGGGAATTTAACTCTATTGCTCTCTTGTAATAATCTAAAGACTGACGCAATAAATTCACTGTTTCTTTAAGTTCCGTATTTTCTTTTAACTTACCAAGTTTATATTTTGAGTTCGCGATATTAAAGTTTGCCTTCGATTCCAAAAGTTTATCCTTGGAGGCAGTTGCTTTTTCAAAAGAACTGACAGCTAAAAGATAATCCCCTTTTTTATACTGTGTTGCGCCTATATTATAATTAATCTCAGCCGAATCGGGAGACTTAATTTGCGCCTCATTATATAACTTGGCCGCCTCATCGTATTTATTCTGCTTATACAAGCTGTTTGCCTTCCTTACCATGCCGGAGCTATCCCCTGCGAACGCAAACAGATAAAATCCGGATACAATAAATACCGCCAGTAAAATAATAAGCGCTAATCTTCTCATCCTAAGAAATATTTTTTATTGCCTTTT
>JAQUSM010000056.1 GCA_028715095.1 Candidatus Omnitrophota bacterium | reverse complement strand
TTTGGCGCGGGTAAGTGTATTAGCACCGGACAATAACCCTGCGGCAATTACACAAATCAACGCTAAGATAAAACCGTATCTAAACATTTCCTTCATTTTATTTTGGCTACCTCCAGCTTCGCCCTTTTAATCGTTTGCAACAACCTGCGATTTGCCGGACAGACATAATTACATATACCGCATTCAATACAATCGCTGGCTCCGTAATCTTTAGTTGACTGCCAAAGCGATTTTTCTGAAGCTAGGTTAATCTGGCAAGGCATAAGTCCTACCGGGCAGCCGCGCACACAGGCAGCGCAGCGTATACAAGGCCCCTCTTCTATGGTCTTAGCTTCTTTTTCACTCATGAGCAGCAGGCCGCCGCTTGACTTTATTATGGGTACTTCGTCCGTATACTGGGCAATGCCCATCATCGGGCCCCCGATAATAATCTTTACAGGTTCTTCTTTTAGCGGGCCGCAGAAATCAATCAAATTCTTTATCGGAGTACCTAAACGCACCAGCAGGTTTTTGGGGTTTGCCAGGCAGCTGCCCGTAACCGTAACCAACCTTTCAACCAGGGGCTTGCCTTTAAATACCGCTTCATAAACAGCATAAACAGTAGCCACATTCTGCACCAGGACACCGATATCAAAAGGCAGTTTCCCGCGGGGTATCTGTTTGCCTAAAATATTCTGGATTAGCTGTTTTTCCCCTCCTTGCGGGTAATCTGATTTTAAAACCTTAACCTTGAACCCGGGAAAAACGGAAAAAGCCTTTATCGCCTCGGGCTTATTGTCCTCTATCCCGATATAAATCTCCTTTATCCCCAGGCAAGCGGCAATTAATGCAATCCCCTCTGCCACCTCGTTTGTTTTTTCAACCATCAGCCGGCTATCAGCAGTTAAATACGGCTCGCATTCGGCTCCGTTAATAATCAGGACATCCAGCGGCCGGGGAGGATTAAGCTTTATATGCGTGGGAAAACTTGCTCCGCCCATACCCACTATGCCGGCATCCAAAACAATCTTCCTGATATCCGCGGGGCTAAGCCTGTCTATTTCCTGCTTGCTTTTTACGCTGAAAGTTTCTTCAGGCAGTCCATTACCCTCTAAAACAACAGCCTTGGCCCTGCCTAAAACAGGATGAGGCCAATCCTGTATTGCTGCGACCGTACCGGATATTGAGGCATGTATAGGCGCATAGACATTAGCTTCTATGCTGGCGATCCTCTGGCCGAATTTTACCGTATCACCGACTTTTACTTCGGGGTTACAGATCTTACCCAAATGCTGGATTAAAGGCAGATAGACTTTAGAAGGGACCGGCAACTGTTCAATCGCCTTATTTTCCGAATAATGTTTATTTTCCGTTAATTTAACCATGCTGCCTTCCGGTTAAAGATTAAATTTGCTAAACCCAGCAGGCTCAACAATCCTCCTACGACAACCAGGATCAATAAATGAGAAAATCTTTCTGCCAGGATACCTCCCAAAAACATAAATAAAAGAAAACCTAAATGCATGACTATTTCAAAGGAACTGAAAATCTTGCCAAGCATGCCATTGTCACTGACATTATGAATAATAGTATTGGATGCAATCATAATCGGGGCAATAATTAAACCAAGGCACAAAGCCAGCAATGCCGCCATGAAGAAATTGGGAAAATTATATATCCCCAGGGCAAATATGTCCAGCATTATCCCGCTTAAGACCAGCGAGACAAAGATGACTTTATGATGCGAGATGCGCTGTCCGAACCTGCCGTAAACCAGAGATCCCAGGAACAAACCAATCCCCAGAAACATCACCAAAAGCCCCAGGTCTTTAGTCGCAGAATGCAGGGTATTTTGCACAAAGACAATGACTACCACATAAACCGCCCCTAAAGCCGACCAAAGAGCAAAAATAATCCCGGCGGTAAAACGGATGTCTTTTTTGCGGATAAAATAGGACATCCCTTCTTTGATCTCCTGGAATACCGACTTACTGATTACCTCTATAATCTCCTGGCCCACCTTCTTAAAATCCATTGCTACCACAAATTTTCTGGAGATCAGGAAAATAAGCGTCCCCGAGATTAAAAAAGTTAAGGAATTAAGGTAAAAACCGCTTTTAGCGCCCAGCCAATCTACAAGCACTCCGCTTATTCCAAACCCCAGGATTGCCGCAATCATTCCGGTTGTATTGACCAGGGAATTTGCTATAAGCAGGTCCTTCTTGTCAACTAAATCCGGGATAATGGAAAGCTTGGCCGGCACAAAAAACCTTCCGATAGAAAAAGCGATGAAAATAATCAGATAAACCGGAGCTAGGCTTTTCGTATAGAATAAGAACAGCGGGATAGCCAAAACTAATAGACTACGCAGGAAATCGCAGGCAAACATTGTCCTGCGCCTGTCCCAGCGATCCACATAAACCCCGGCTAAAGGGCCGACAATAAATACCGGGATTATGGTAAAAGAAAGGACCTTGGCAATCTGCAGGGTTGAACCTGGTGCTCGCAGGTATACAAGGGCGATTAAAGCCATCTGGCCCAGCCTGTCTCCCAGCTGCGAGATGATCTGGCCCAGCCACAAAAGGAAAAAATTACGATTTTTTAAAACTTCACGGAATTGAGCCATATAAAAACCAAGCCGATGAGTGGAATCGAACCACCGACCTTGACTTTACGAAAGTCCTGCTCTACCAACTGAGCTACATCGGCAATTTGTCCAATATTATACCAATTCCTGGGCAATAGTCAATTACCCGCTTAACTTTATAGAAAAAAGGTTGACAAACAGGCAATCCATGTTATATTTAGAAAGTAAATTAAGGTTAGAGGAGAAGTAAAGAAATTGCTTAGTTTCAAGTACAAACCACAAAATCAGAGAAGAAGTCGGGTCTAAATAGACCCGACATTTTTTTCTGATTTTTTTTAAGGAGGTGAGAATTAGAAAATGGCAAAAGGCAAAGTAAAATGGTTTTCCAACCAAAAAGGCTACGGCTTTGTTACTTCCGAAGACGGCAAAGATGTCTTCGTGCATTTTAGCGCTATAACTGGAGATGGTTATAAATCTTTAGCAGAAGGCGACGAAGTTGAATTTGAGGTTACCCAGGGGCCAAAAGGCGACCAGGCAACTAACGTAAAGAAGATATAGGTTTATTTTTCTTAAACCTAAAACCAGGTCCGGATCTGTATAGATCCGGCCCTGGTTTTCTAAGATACTATATTTTATAATTAACTTTCAATTTGATGGATAAAATGGAATAATGTTGCCCGGACATAAGCGGGGATATCCACGAAATAGATTCCTATACGGTAAACAGCACGATCCAATCTGCTCTTATGGGCAACCCTGCAAATAAACTCGGGGGTAAACTCCTCTCCGGGTAAAGAGATCCTGCATAAAAACTCTTTATCCAAAATATCGTGCGGGGAAAGAAACGACATCCCCCGCTCAGAAATATTCTCTACCCTTATAATCTTTAACTTTTCTTTATCAGGCAAGCCGGCCATTTCCACCCTTAATCCTTTCTGGGGTTTTAGCCTGACGCACCTTCTTAATTCTACAAGCACCCTGTCCCTTCCTTTTTGTTTCGCCTGATAAAGAACATCATCGGCTAATTTAATCAGATCGTTTGCGTTATTTGCGTTATAGGGAAAAGAGGCTACCCCGGCGCTGAACTGCAAAGAAATACCTATCCCCTCCTTCAAATGGCGGGAAGTTATCCTGGCTTCAGCAAGCTTAACCCTGATCCTTTCCAGCACCTCCAAAGCTCCATTTGAGCCAAGTTCGGGGAGAATAATCAAAAATTCCTCTCCGCCGTATCTGCCTATTATATCCATATTTCTTAAATTAGCTTTTATAACACCGGCAAAGGCTACCAGGGCATCATTACCAACAAGGTGGCCGTAGGTATCGTTTATTGCCTTAAAATGATCTATATCAATCAGGATTATCGAGAATTCTTTAATGAAACGCCGGCTGCGGGCAATTTCTTTCTCCAGGAATTCAACTATCCATGTATAATTTACACAGCCCGTGAGCTTATCATGGTAAGCCAGATATCTTATTTCCTGGCTTAATTTATTTTGTAATTCGGAAACATAGCCTAAAATAAGCCCGCTTAGGAAATAAACAATTAACCTGAAAGCGGTGCCCCTTAGAACCATATCCCTGGCCGGCCAAGAAGGATGGATCTCTACTTCAATGAGAAATATGGCAACGGCAAATGCTGCCGAGATTACCCCTCCCTTCAGACCAAACCAAATCCCGGCTAATGAGATTAAAACGATGTAAACGTAACCTAAGGAAACGCCGAAAGTTTTTGAGGTTTGCCTTAAAACCATAAGGCAAATAAAACCGGAAATAATCAGCCCCAAACGGAAATAATTTGAGAAAATAACCCCGGAAAGCTTCTCTTGTATGCTTACAAACTTACCTCTCTTCATCAAATCCCCCTTTTTTTATTATACCAATTCCTGGGCAATAGTCAATTACCCGCTTAACTTTATAGAAAAAAGGTTGACAAACAGGCAATCCATGTTATATTTAGAAAGTAAATTAAGGTTAGAGGAGAAGTAAAGAAATTGCTTAGTTTCAAGTACAAACCACAAAATCAGAGAAGAAGTCGGGTCTAAATAGACCCGACATTTTTTTCTGATTTTTTTTAAGGAGGTGAGAATTAGAAAATGGCAAAAGGCAAAGTAAAATGGTTTTCCAACCAAAAAGGCTACGGCTTTGTTACTTCCGAAGACGGCAAAGATGTCTTCGTGCATTTTAGCGCTATAACTGGAGATGGTTATAAATCTTTAGCAGAAGGCGACGAAGTTGAATTTGAGGTTACCCAGGGGCCAAAAGGCGACCAGGCAACTAACGTAAAGAAGATATAGGTTTACGTATACTAACAAATTGGGGTCAGGCCTGATCAGGCCTGACCCCAATTTTTTTATTAAAATGCCGAGAGAGGGAATCGGACCCCCCACGCCGGCCTTTTCAGGGCCGCGCTCTACCACTGAGCTATCTCGGCTAAAAGCTAACTATTTTTATATATTGTACACAAATTTATTAAAAAGAAAAGAAAAATCAAGCACATTATAGTTTTTGTCTAGCGCAGTCCTTGTTCGAACGATAGAGAGAACAAGGATAAAGAACACCTTACCTTGCTCCGCTGATAATCTTAACAAAGAAATCCTGGGCTAAATCCATATTAGGAAAATGGAATTTTCGCGCAGATACCCTGATCCGGGTAGTAGCCTGGGTCAGACGTATAAGCCGTATCCAGACCTTGCTTGAATCAGCGGTCAATTCAATATAACCGCTGGCAATATTTTCCTGCTGGATAATACCGCGCTGCCTTGCAATGTTTAACGCTGATTCCCAGAGCAAATCAAAATTTAGATCGCTATCCCCCTGCACTGTATCCTTACTTACAGCGTAAGCGCCCAGACCTCCGGCAGCCGCGCCAATGATTAAGGGTGCGCACCCGCAAATAACCGGCAGGACACATAAAGCCAAAATAGCGGATAAGCTTTTCTTCATCTTGTCTTTCTTTTTGAGAAAACTTTAAGAAGGCAAAAAACAAAAAGGCCGATAATTAATCCCCAGGAGAAAATTATAAATATCCATCCGCTTGGTTTCATTATTGCGTTCTCCCTTCCCGTTTTTTCCGGCGCCAGGCAATCTTCACTAAAACCGCTAGAATCATAAATATAAGCAATAAACCTAAACGCGTACCAAAAATAAAAGGCTTGTCTGCCGAAGAAACATTCTTCATCATGATTATAGGCAGCCACTCCTGGACAAACCACATCCCCAGAATGATAAATAAGAACAACGGCGTAATATACTTAATAATAAATTTATAGACCTTGGGGATGCTCATATCCGCCCCCTTATGTATCTCATCCCAGGCACGATCCATGCCAAAGACCCAGACAAAAAGTACTGTTTCGATTGCGGCAAAAACTACCAAGAAGAATGTACCGCCCCAAAAATCCAACTCATTAATTATCCCGCGGCCGAGAAAAAATATAACCGGCTGGCATAATATAAAAGAAGCTATGCCAAATATGGAAACCGCGCGTTTACGGTTGATATTGAATTCATCTTCCAAGAAAGCCACTGCCGGCTGCGCCAAAGAAACCGAAGAGGTGATGCCGGCCAGGAATAATAGGAAAAACCAGAAAAATCCCAGTATCGCCGGTAAAGGAAGTTTGTTTAAAACTAACGGCATAGTCACAAAACTCAAGTTAAACACCCCCGACTGGGCGATAGATTTTATATCTACCGGGCCAAAAAATACAAATGCCGCAGGTATTACTATGCTTGCCCCAAAGATAACTTCGGCAATTTCATTAGTAGTAGCAGCGGTAAGCCCGGAAAGCACGACATCGTCGGCTTTTTTCAAATAACTGGCATAAGTAAGAATTACTCCTATACCCACACTTAAGGTAAAGAATATCTGCCCGGCTGCCTCAAGCCAAACCTTGGCGGATTTAAGCGCGGAGAAATCCGGGTTCCATAAAAACCCGAATCCCGCCAAAACATTCCAATCAGGTTTGTTTATATCAGGAGCGCCTAAAGTCATGACTCTGACTATAAGCACTAACCCAAAAATAAACAACAAGGGAAGAGCCAATTTACAAAGTTTTTCTATCCCCCCTTTTATTCCGTAATAAATTACCCAGATATTCAACAAAAAAGTAATTAAAAAGAATACATACGCTGTCCCTATGCCGCTAAAATACTGATTTTTCTCCAATCCCTGGAAACCAGCCAGGAAACTACGCAATGAGTTCTGGTCAATAAGGGCGGTATATTTACCGGTTAAAGCAAAAAAACTATAAGCCAGTGTCCAGGATTCAATAAACAAATGATAGATGAAGATTACCAGGGGGCCGAATATTCCGATTACCCCGAAATACTTAATGAAACGGTTC
>JAQUSM010000055.1 GCA_028715095.1 Candidatus Omnitrophota bacterium | reverse complement strand
TAAATTTTCTTTATATCGCTGATCAGGCTGATCCCCTCCTGGGAAATATCATCAAGCCTGCCGATAAAAGGAGAAACATAGGTTGCCCCGGCCTTAGCTGCCAACAATGCCTGGACAGGAGAAAAACAAAGAGTGACATTGGTTTTGATACCTTCAGATGAAAGGAGCTTAGCTGCTTTTAACCCTTCCCTGGTAAGCGGGACCTTAATTACAATATTTTTTGCCAGCTTAACCAGCTGATGGGCTTCATTAACCATCCCGGAAGATTCAAGGCTGATTACTTCAGCGCTTACCGGGCCGCTGACTAAAGCGCATATCTCTTTTAATACCTGTTCAGGATTACGAGCCTCCTTAGCCATCAGGGTAGGATTAGTAGTTACCCCGTCTATAAGGCCAAGGCTGGCTGCTTCTTTTATTTCTTTAACGCTTGCCGTATCAATAAAAATTTTCATGCCAATAACCTCTCCCTGACTAAATATCCGGCGCCGATCAAACCGGCATCGCTGCCCAAAGCAGCCTTAAATACGCTTACCCTTTTTGCCTGCACGCTCATCGCGCGCAACCGGATAACCTGTTTAACACTCTCAAACAACGCCTTGCCCGCGTAAGACACGCCTCCGCCGATTACAATCGCATCAAGATTAAGCAGGTTAACTATGCCTGCTAAAGCTAAACCTAGCTTTTTACCGACTTCATCCCAGAATTTTACCGCTTTAGCATTATTACTGCGGGCCAATTGGCTTATTTTTTCAAGAGTAATATCAGAACCGAATAATTTGCGGGCTTCTTTAATGATTCTGCCATTTCCTACATACGCCTCAAGACAGGCTTGAGAGCCGCAGCCGCAAACAGGCCCGCGCTCATTAAGCGGAATATGCCCGATTTCACCGGCAGCGTTATCTTTACCGCGATAGAGGGAATTAGCGATAATCAGGCCGCCGCCGACCCCCGTGCCTAATGTCAGGCATAATACATTGCTGTAACCCTTTGCTGAGCCGGCTTTATACTCCGCCAGGGCCATTAACTTAGCGTCATTATCAATCACAACCGGAAGACAGGTTTCCCGCTCCAGGATTTTTTTAAGGCATACATCTTTCCACCCAGGGATATTCGGCAGGAAATGCACTATCCCTTTAAAAGTATCAACCGGTCCGGGTAAACCAATACCTACGCCCAAAACAGAACCTTTGGCTATTTTCAACCTCAAGGTAAAACTGTTTATCGCGCTGACTATGCTGCCGATAAGCTCCTCTTTATTTTTAAAACTCTTTGTGCTAAATGAGCTTTTGGCTTTAATTTCAAGGCTGCTGTTGAGTAAGGCGCATTTCAAATTGGTACCGCCTAAATCTATGGCGATAATAAATTTTTTAACCATTGTGGTATTCTATATTAAAACACTCCGGTTTTCAAGGAATAAATAATGCGAATTCGGTTGAAGCAAAAGGCGGAAAGCCTAATAATTATGCCGGTGAAAAACAAACCTTATTCTTGCCGGTTTCCTTCGCCATATATAAAGCCTTATCCGCCATTTCAATCAAATCCTGCATCCGCAGATCATTGTTCTGCGGAAAAGTAGAAACGCCTATACTCACAGTCACCTTTAATTCTTCATCATAGGCTTTAATCACTGACGCCTCAATTGCCTGGCGGATACGTTCAGCGGCAAAAGAAGCCTGCTCCTTATCGGTTTCAGCTAAAACTATTGCCAGCTCCTCTCCGCCATAGCGGCCGATAAAATCAATCTGCCTGACCATATCGCTTATAGTCTTGGAAACCTGCCGCAATATGGCATCTCCGACCAAATGCCCGTAATGGTCATTAAATTGTTTAAAATTATCCAGATCAATCATCAGGAAACAAAGATGCAGTTTATTCTTCCTGGAGCGCTTAAGTTCTTCGCTGAAACGTTCAATAAAATACCTCCGGCAATAAACCTGAGTAAGCGAATCAGTAATCGCCAAACCCTGGACCTTTTGGTAAAAAAGCGCCCTTCTAAATCCGATTAAAAGCTGCTGGGAGAGAATATCAAATTTTTCTTTGTCCGTGTCCAAAATACCATCTACTGCCAAGTACCCGGCAATCTGGTTCTCCTCAGTATTTAAGGGTAAAATCATATAATCTTTATATTTAATCAACCCCGCGCTGTCTTTTATATACTGGCAGTCCTTGATATTAATATGCTTCTTCAGGTTATCGCAAAAAATAGCAAAAACTTTTTCTTCATCCAGAGTCTTGCAGATATCCATGGTTAATTCATAAAGCGCCAGGGTTTCGGCAAAAACCTCATTAAGCCTTGTGTTTTCCAGGTCCAAAGCCTGCTTCTTTGCCTCCAGCCCATTAAGTTCATTAGACAAATCAGCGCAACCGGTATTGCCGTGTTTAAGGCGGCCGGATAAAAGCTCATACAAAAAAACAGACCAGCTGATTGTCAAAATCAAGAGTAATATTATATATAACATACCCGGTTTCTTCCTTTTCGTTTAGCATCATACATGGCTTTGTCCGCTTTTTGGACTAATTCATCTTCATCTTTTGTATCAAGCGGAAGGCAGGCCAGGCCTATAGAAACAGTAACGGAAGTATTTTGCCGCCGCAGCAGGATCGTTTCTTTCTGGATCCTCTTGCGTAAATCCTCGGCGACCTCCAATGATCTTTGCTTATCTAACCCCGAGAGCATAACCAGGAATTCTTCGCCGCCAAACCGGCACAACAGAGGCCTGAGCTGGTTTAAGCTGTCTTTCAGCAAAAAGCTCACTTTCTTTAAGACAATATCTCCGGCAGTATGGCCGAATTTATCATTATACTGTTTGAAGAAATCAATATCGATCATCATTAAAGACAGGCGCTGGTCCAGGCGGAGGCATCGCTTGGCTTCCTCTCTTAACCTGCCGATAAAATACTGTTTGGTAAAAAGGCCGGTTAAGTCGTCATGTATAGCCAGATCCTGGGTCTTTTGAAAAAGCAGGCTATTTTCCAGGGCCACCGCGCCAAGGCCTGAGACTAAAGAAAGAAAACGTAAATCATCCTGGTCAAAAGAACCCTTCTTGTCGCTTTCAAGCCGCAGCAGGCCAAGCAAGGAATGGTGGCTGATCAGGGGTGAACTAATCAGCGATAAAATCGGCCGCATCTGCTGGCTGCGCACCGTATCTAAATCAAAACGAAAATCATTTTTCAAATCTTCTATTATAAGCTCGCGGGAATGCCTCAATACCCAATAATCAAAGATATCCCCTTCCTTGGAGCGGATAACGATCTGACTGTCTTCTTTTATGGAGTGGATAAGGTTTAATTTCTGGGTATGATTATCCAACAGGTAAAAAAGGGCGATTCCCTTCATATTTGAAATTAAATTATAAACAGTGGAGGCTAATACGTGGACAACAACCTCAAGCCTTAAGCTGCGGTTAAGGTCTTCAATAAACTTCTTCAGGTTGTCATAGCGGGTAATCTTAAATTTTAGCGACGCCCCAAGCTCCCGGGATTTTTTGATCTCAACATTAACAAGATTTATCCGCTCTTTAATATTTTCAATCCGGGACGCCAACAGGGAATCTTTATCGGAAAAGAAACGCAGCAAGGAAAAAACAATCAGGATATTTATTGATATGAAAATAAAAATGACAACCGGATTAATCTTTTGGCGGGAGAGAAAAAAATAGATTACCAGGAGGATAATACAGGCTAACGATGAAAGGAAGCAGATCTTTTTTCGAAAGATACCCTGCTGCATATAGCCTTCTAATTAAGCCGGGAGTTTAAAAAACCTAGATAATAGTCTCTTCGGTGTTTTTATCGAAAAAGTGGACCTTGCTCATATCAAAGACTACTTCCATCTCCTGGTTGACTTTCGGCCGGTCATGCGCGCCGACGCGGGCAATAAAGGTATGCCTGCCGGTATTCAGGTAAAGGTAAACCTCTGAACCCATCGGCTCAAACACCTCGCAGTTTACCTTGACGATATTCTCAGGCGGCGCGTCAGAAACAAACAATTTATCATATATATCTTCGGAACGAATACCAAAAAATACCTCGTTACCAAGATAATTACCCATCTTCTTATACATATCCTCAACCAGTTTAACCTGGATTTTTCCTTCATCAAAATACAGCCTTCCTTCTTTCTTGATAATCCTCCCCTGCATGATATTCATCGGCGGAGAACCGATAAAGCTGGCGACAAACTTATTTTTCGGATGATCATAAACGTCAATCGGGTCTTCCAGCTGGTTAAGCACCCCGTCTTTCATCACCGCGATGCGATCCCCCATAGTCATAGCTTCAACCTGGTCATGGGTTACATATATGATTGTAGTCTGCAGCCTTATGTGCAATTTATGAATCTCCGTGCGCATCTGCACGCGCATCTTGGCATCGAGATTGCTTAAAGGCTCATCAAACAAGAAAACCATGGGCTTGCGCACGATAGCCCTTCCTACCGCCACCCGCTGACGCTCCCCTCCGGAAAGCTCGCGCGGTTTACGGTTCAACAGGCGTTTAATCCCCAATATATCCGCTGCCTCACCTACCCTCTGGATAATCTCCTGCTTGGGGATGTGCCTGAGCCGCAGGCCAAATGACATGTTTTCAAAAACAGTCATATGCGGATAAAGGGCGTAATTCTGAAAAACCATGGCAATATCACGGTCTTTAGCCGGCACATCGTTGACCCGTTTATTACCTATAAAAATATCCCCCGAGCTTATTTCTTCAAGCCCGGCGATCATCCTTAAGGTAGTGGATTTGCCGCATCCCGAAGGCCCTACCAGGACCATGAATTCTTTATTTTCAATACCCATGTTCACATTGTTAACCGCCGAGACATTCCCCGGAAAAATTTTGCAAACATTCTTCAAACTTACCTGAGCCATTTTTAATTACTCCTCTAACTAAAATAATCAAGCAGCTGGATAATATTATTTTTCATATTCTTGCGATGCACGATCATATCAATAAGCCCGTGGTCCAGCAAAAACTCAGAACGCTGAAAGCCAACAGGAAGTTTCTGCCTTATGGTCTGCTCAATAACCCGTGGCCCGGTAAAACCAATCAGGGCGTTGGGCTCAGCTATGATTACATCTCCTACGCCGGCAAAAGAAGCCATAATCCCGGCCATCGTGGGATTAGTAAGCACTGACAGATACAGCAGCCTTGCCTTACGGTGGTAAGATAAAGCTGCGCAGGTTTTAGCCATTTGCATAAGGCTGTACATACCTTCATACATACGCGCTCCGCCTCCGGAGCCGGATACAATAATCACCGGGAGCTTATTTTTGGTGGCATATTCGATAGCCCGGGTTATTTTCTCGCCTACCACCGAACCCATAGACCCCATGATAAAACGCGAATCAGTTACGGCTATGACCGCCTGCCTTCCGTCAATTTTGCCTTCACCGGAAATAACCGCGTCCTTTAACCCGGTTGATTCCTGGTCCTGCTTTAATTTCTCTTTGTAAGTCTTTGGCCCTTTAAAATCAAGAGGGTCAACCGCAATCATATCTTTATCAAATTCAATAAAAGTATCTTTGTCAAATAAAGTATTTATTCTTTCATACGCAGTCAGCCCAAAATGATAGTTGCATTTAGGACAAACCTTGAGGTTTTCCTCAAGGGTTTTGTTATAAAGGGTTTCTAAACATTCTTCGCATTTTGTCCATAGGCCATCCGGCATCTCTTTCTTCTTTATGCGTACGATGGTATATTTTGGTTTACCGAACAGGGCCATATTTATAAACGTTAAATGTCTGTGTCTTCCAGTTTATTAATCACTAACCCCGAAAGCACCTTGGGGTAAAAATAAGTAGATTTAGGAGGCATCTTGTTGCCGCCTAAAGCAACATTAATAATCTGGCCTATCTTTACCGGGTTTAGAAAAAAAGCCACCTTCAGCGGGTCAGCATCAACCTCTTTAATGAACTCTTCAGGATCAGGATCGTATCTTACGCCGGGAAGATTCTCCAGGTCAAAGTTTAAAATATTCTTCAATACAAGGTAATTCAGGATGGCGACATCCAGGGTCCTGTATTCTTTAGGCTTATCGGCAATTAATTTATCCAGGATCTTTATATTTTTCAGGCGCAAAAGAAAATATTTCCCGTCTTTATATACCCCTAAAAGATGCTCGGTGCATCCGGCCTTCTCCAGCAGGAAGAAAAAACGGGTTTTATCTTTAACCTGGTCTATATCAAAGTACTCTTTAGCCCGGGAAATAAAATCCGGCAGGTTTAATTCCTTATCCAGTTTAAATAAACGGTGGATGGGGGAAATTGACAGCCCGCGGGAATCCGTATTGGTAAAATATGACAGACAATAGTTAAAATCTTCTTCTCCCGTGAAAGCGGCGCCTAATTTTTCGCGCATAAGATCACGCCAGGCGCAGGCCACTTCATAACGATGATGGCCGTCAGCGATAAACATATTCTCATCGTTCATGCTGTTTTCAATTGTTTCCAGGACCTCCGGGGTATCAAGGCGCCATAATTTATGGCGGGTTTTTTCATCATCAACAACTTCGATAAAAACGTCTTTATCGGATATATACTTCTGGAATACCCGCTGAATAATGCGTTTCTTATCCAGGAAGATAACAAAAATGGGGCTAAGATTGGCTTTTACCTGCCTGAGCAGCTTAAAACGGTCCTGCTTGGCTTCGGTATGCGTATTTTCATGGCCAAAAACAGCCGACCCTTTATCATCCCCAAGCCTGAGCAGGGAGATAAAACCCAGGCGGGTTTTTTTCTCCCCCCTGATAACATACTGCTGGCTATAAAAATAAATAGCCGGCCGCTCATCCTGAATAAGCACCTTTTCTTTAAGCCAGTCCTTAAATATCAGCCCAGCCCTGCGGTATTTATCGTCAGAAGCTGAATCTTTGGCCAGGAGTATATGGATAAAATTATAAACAGAACGCTCATGGTAAGCCTCTTGAGCCAACGGGGAAATTACGTCATACGGCGGGCAAACAACCTGATTGAAATCTTCAATTTTTTCCGGATTATAAACTACTGCTTTAAAAGCTTTTATCTTGGTCATTAAATTCAGATTACCCGAAAA
>JAQUSM010000054.1 GCA_028715095.1 Candidatus Omnitrophota bacterium | reverse complement strand
TTTATAAGATGGAAAATGTAAGGGGCAATGTTGAAAATGCTTATGGCGTAGGGCTAAACCCTCTATTTGAATTCCACCGCGCATATAAGGGAATTTATGATTTTTGCAACGAGGAGCTTTCCATGTATTACCTTGATATGGTAAAGGGCCGGCTTTATACGGCCCGTTTTGATTCTATGGAAAGACGCGCGGCTCAAACTACGATTTACGAAGTATTAAACTGCCTGATACGATTAATGGCCCCTATTTTAGTTTTTACTGCTGAGGAAATCTGGCGGAATATGCCCAAAAAAAAGAATGACGCTGATTGTTTGAGTGTGCATCTTTTGGATTTTCCGGGAGCTAACCCCACTTTCAGGCAGGATGATTTTGAATCCAGGGGATTAAAGAATGTGGACCAGGAGTTAAGTGAGCTGATAGGATTAGTCCCACTTGCCGCAAAAGCTTTAGAAGAATTGCGCTCAGAAGGCAAAATCGGCAGTTCTTTTGACGCGCAAATAAATATATTGACAAAAACCCAGGATCGTTATACATTCTTACAAAGCTTTAATATTGAACTGTGTGAGATTTTTAAGGTTTCGCAGGTTAAGGTGGCTTTTGATAAAGAGTCTCCTGCGGATCTATCGGTTAAAGTAGAAAAGGCAGAAGGCGCCAAGTGCCCGCGTTGCTGGAACTATTCATTAAAGGTAGGCAGTAACCCCGCGCACCCTTTAATTTGCGATAATTGCCTTAAGGCCATAGGAGAAAGATAAATTGAAGAAAAAACTTTCTAAAAAAGAGTTAAAGGATTTCAAAAAGATAATTCTAAAGAAAAAAGATGAGGTGCTTGATGACATCAAGCATATAACCGAAGATACCTTAAAGAAATCGCAAAAAG
Organism: Candidatus Omnitrophota bacterium; assembly: GCA_028715095.1. Classification (GTDB taxonomy): domain Bacteria; phylum Omnitrophota; class Gorgyraeia; order Gygaellales; family Profunditerraquicolaceae; genus UBA6249. The sequence continues at coordinate 6,174 of JAQUSM010000054.1, read as the reverse complement.
AGGCCTCGGGTGATATTTCCGGATATACTTATCATATGGCTGATGTGGCAACTGATAATTATGACCGTGAGTTTTCACTGGGACTGGCTTCTAATGAAAGAGGCTCCCTCTATGAATTGGATGATGCCTTAAAGAGGATAGAGGATGAGAGTTTCGGTTTTTGCGATGATTGTAAAGGCCCTATTGCCAAGATCAGGTTAAAAGCAGTGCCTTCTGCCCGGCTGTGCATTAAATGCCAGGAGAAAAGGGAGAAGAGGTAAGGCCTAATTTTAGGTGCATCGGATGATTCTCGTCATCGTTTCCAGCGTCGTTTTCTTGGACCAGCTCAGCAAATTCATCGTTGTAAGGTTCCTTCAATTAAATACCCCGGTCAGCCTGATAAAAAATTTTTTATATATGACGCTCGTTTATAACCGCGGGGCGGCATTCGGGATGCTTAAGAATCAATTGCTCTTTTTTGTGCTGATTTCTTTTTTTGTTATCCTGTTTATTTTTCTTCATTTAAAAAACAAAAAGATCCCGCTGCTTTATAAAATATCATTAAGCCTGATTTTGGCCGGTTCAGTCGGCAACCTGATCGACCGCCTGCGTTTTGGGTATGTGATTGATTTTCTGGATTTGCGTTTTTGGCCGGTTTTCAACCTTGCGGATTCCGCCTTAACCATAGGGGCGCTGTTATTAAGCTGGGAGATATTGTTTAATAAAAATGTTACCTGAAATCTGCCACATCGGTCCTTTTACGATTTATTCATACGGCCTTATGCTGGTTTTGGCCTTTTTTATTTCAGCTCAGCTTGCTTCCCGTCAGGCGGCAAGAATACAAATTGAGCCTGATAAAATTTTTAACCTTTGTTTTTACGTATTTATTGCAGGTATCATCGGTTCGCGTTTCCTTTACGTAATCAGCAATCTTCATTTTTACCTTAAACATCCGCTTGAGATTGTTATGCTGCAGCATGGAGGGATGGCCATTTTTGGCGGAATAGTCTTTGGTTCTATTTTTGCCTGCCTGTATATCATAAAGAATAAGATGGACCTGCTTACGACCTTAGATTTATTGGCTCCCTTTATTGCTTTAGGGCAGGCAATCGGAAGAATAGGTTGTTTTTTGAATGGCTGCTGTTATGGCAAGGAATCCGCATTTGGAATATATTTTCCGGTTTCCGGAAAGGTCCTTATCCCCACTCAATTATATTCAAGCCTGCTTATGTTCTTAATCTTTTTTGCCTTAAGGTTTATGCAGAGCAAGAAACATTTATCCGGCCAGATCTTATACAGCTACCTTTTTCTTTATTCAATTAAGCGTTTCTTTATTGAATTCTTCCGCGATGACAGCCCGAGGTTATTCCAGGGCTTGACTTTTTTTCAGCTTTTAAGCCTGGCAATGTTTTTTTTCTCCGTCACCATGCTCATCAGGCTCTTTGCCTTAAAAAAGAAATAAAATGAAAGAATTATCGTTTCTCGTCTTACCCGAACAGGCGAAGATGCGCCTGGATTTATTGCTGTCTGAGTATGCTGGCAATAATAATTTAGGTTTATCGCGTACGAACATTCAAAAGCTTATTGCTGCCGGTAATGTTTTTTTAAATTCCTGCCCCGTTAATAAACCCCACTATAAGGTAAAATCAAGAGAAGAAGTCCGGGTTATCCTGCCTGAAAAAGAAAAGGTGCAGATACTCCCCGAGCAGATATCCCTGGATGTAATTTATGAGGATGAGGATCTGGCAATTATTAATAAGCAGCCGGGATTGGTGGTGCATCCGGCTCCTGGAAACAGGGAGCATACTTTGGTCAATGCCCTGCTTGGCAGATTCAGCCATCTCTCCGACATCAATAAAAGCCGGCCCGGGATCGTCCATCGTCTGGATAAAGAAACCAGCGGGCTTCTGGTTATCGCCAAGAACAATGCCAGCCATTTAAAACTGGCCAAGCAGTTTGCCGAACACAGTATTGAGCGAAAATATGTAGCTATAGTTTCCGGAGAGGTAAAATTTGATGAAGATGTGATTGAGGCCCCGATCGGCAGGCATCCGTTAAAAAGACAGGATATGTCGGTTAGCTTCTCGGAAAATACCCGTTATGCCAAAACGCATTATCGTACTTTAAAACGAAGTAATAATTTCAGTTTTTTGGAATTAAGGCCTTTTACCGGCAGGACGCATCAACTAAGGGTGCATTTGGCTTTTCTGGGGCATCCTATTTTAGGTGACGTCAAATACGGCAAGAATAATATTTTTTCCCGCATGGCCTTGCATGCGCAGGAGCTTGGTTTCATCCACCCATCTACAGGCAAGTTCGTACATTTTTCAAGTGAGGTCCCCCCGGAATTTCAGGAGTTTATTAAGAAGAATTTTTGAGAGACGCTTGTTTCTTGTCCCTGTTCGCTGAAGCTTACAGGGACTTACGCTAGATAAAAACTATAAAGTACTTGCTTTTCACGTAACTAATGTTATAGTAAGGGTTAACAAATTTGTTTAAATCATAAAGGAGGTAAGATGAATCGCAAGGGAGGCATCTTGAAATTTGTTTTAATTGGTTTAACCATTGTTGCCTTGGTGGTTATCGGCGGATTATCCTATCTATTCCAAAATGAACGTATAAAAAGTGAGAAACTGCAGCTTCAGGTTGATGAGCTAACTGCGCGTGAACGCATTATCGAGGATAAGCTTGAAGCTTCTAAGAAAAATGTCTCGGAGTTGATGATTAAATTGCAGGAAAACAAGGATCGTATTGCTACTATAACTGAAGAGCTTGATAAGGAAAAGTCGGCGCGGCAGGAGGCTTTAAATGAACTGGAACAGATTAAGGCGGATATAGAGCAGCAGAAGATTTCGCGTCAAGATTTAGAGGGCAAGCTTAGCCAGGCTCAGGATGACGGCAGGAAATTAAAAGAGCAATTGAAGATTATGGAGCAGCAGAAAGATGAGCTTAGGACCAAGATTAAGAATTTAGAAACCAGCGCCAGCGGCGTGGAATTGGGTAAAGTTGTGGTGAACAGCGAAGTCGCTGAGCCCACTAAAGTTGATTCTTCTAAAAAGGCAACCCCGGCTCTGAAGAATGTAAATCCGCCTGTTGCCGAACCGGCAAAGGAGAAGGGGAAAAAAGATCTTCCCCAGGTCAAGCCCCTGGAGGGCAAGGTCACGGTAGTAAATAAAGAATATGATTTTGTGGTGATCAATTTAGGGGAAAAAGATGGCGTAAGCAAAGGAGACCAATTTTCCATATATCGTGAAGGAAAGATTATCGGAGACATAAAAGTGGAAAAGGTCCATGAGTCAATGTCTGCTGCAGGTTTTGCGGCAGAGCTTAAAGATGTAATCAAAGAAAATGATTCAGTAGTACAAAAGGCTAAATGAAGCCTTTCGCAGTAAAAGATAAATTTATCCCCCGTGGAAGAATCCGCCTTGTCGGCGATAAATCCATAGCTCACCGTGCGCTGATAATCGGCGCCTTAAGCCGCAATAAAACTATTATAAGAAATTTTCCTGTCCATGATGATTCCCTGGCTACCTTAAATACCCTGGTTGCTTTTGGGGCAAAGATTGAGCGTAATAATAAGCAGGTTTTGGTATGGGGTTTTCAGGGGTTAAGGAAGCCCCGGAAGCCTGTTTTTGTTAATAATTCCGGAACAACTTTACGTTTAATCTTAGGTGTTTTAGCCGGAACGGATTTTGAAACTAAAATTATAGCTGGTAAATATCTTTCTGCCAGGCCAATGTCCAGGGTGGATAAGCCATTACGCCTGATGGGGGCAAGAATTACCGCAAAAAAGAGAGGCAGCGAGGAGTATCCTCCTTTGGTTATCAGGGGAGGAAAGCTCAAAGGAATTCTTTACCGTCCGCCGGTTGCTTCGGCGCAGGTTAAATCCGCGATCCTTTTGGCGGGTTTGTCTGCTTCCGGTAAAACCCGTGTAATTGAAAAAATACGCACCCGTGACCATACCGAGAGGATGCTTAAAACTTTCGGAGCAAATATAACTGTAAATAAAAATAGCATAACTTTAATCCCGGATAGAAGCTTAAGCAGCCCGGGAGTTATTTACATCCCCGGTGATATTTCTTCAGCAGCCTTTTTAGTAGTCTTAGCTATAATAATTCCGGGGGCTAAAATTGTTATTGAACGTGTAAGCCTTAATCCAGGCCGCTGCGGGATAATTAATGTCCTTAAGCGAATGGGAGCTAAGATAAAGGTTGAGCCTTTTAAAAACAGAAAAATGCAAGGTTTTGAACCCATGGGTAACCTTATCGTAACCAGCGGAAAGCTTAAGGCTACAGTGGTTAAGCCTTCCGAAGTCCCTTCGTTAATTGACGAGCTGCCCGTTTTTATGGTAGCTGCTTGTTTTGCCGAAGGCGCCACCGTAATCAAGGGGGCAGGAGAGTTAAGGTTTAAGGAGGCCGACCGCATTGATTCTATGCTTACTAACTTAATATCGATGGGGGCGGATATCCACTCAATTAAATCCGGGAACCTGGAGAATATAATTATAAAGGGTAAAGGGTTTTTAAATGGGGCTAAGCTTAAAAGTTTTGGAGATCACCGTATAGCTATGAGCATGGTTGTTGCTGCTCTGGCAGCTAAAGGTAAATCAAGGCTTGATGATATTAGCTGTATCAGTAAATCATTCCCCGGTTTTTTAACTACATTAAAAAGCTTATTGAGATAAACATATTATTTGACAGGGGGTTTAAACTCTGTTAAAATCACTTCATTATCTTAATCTCAGGAGATTGTATGGTAAAAATCGGCCAACAGTTAAAGAGAGCAGTTAATTTTGTTTTAGGGCTTTTTTCCAATGATATGGGGATTGACCTTGGGACAGCTACGACCCTGGTTTTTGTCAAAGGCGAGGGGGTGGTCCTTTGCGAGCCTTCAGTTGTAGCTATTGAACGGGGGACTTCACATGTTTTAGCTGTAGGCGAAGAGGCTAAACGTATGCTTGGGCGTACTCCCGGAAATATCATCGCTATAAGGCCTATGAAAGACGGGGTTATCTCTGATTTTGAAATTACCGAAGCCATGCTTCGGTATTTTATTAAGAAGGTGCATCACCGCAGGGTTTTAGTCAGGCCGAGAATTGTTATCGCCATTCCTTCCGGGATAACTGAAGTAGAGAAGCGGGCCGTAAAAGATTCAGCGGAGCGCGCCGGAGCCAGGGAGGTTTTTTTGATTGAAGAACCTATTGCCGCAGCTATAGGAGTGGGCCTGCCTATTCAGGAGCCGGTAGGGAATATGATTATTGATATAGGCGGCGGGACTACGGAGATTGCGGTAATCTCGCTTGCAGGTACGGTCTTTTCAAAATCTATCCGCATTGGCGGCGATGAAATGAATGAAGCGGTCATAGAATATCTTAAAAAAACTTATAATCTTCTGGTTGGTGAGCGCACCGCCGAAGATATCAAAATTAAAATCGGTTCTGCCTATCCTTTGGAAGAAGAGATGAGTATGGAGGTTAAGGGCAGGGACCTGGTGGCCGGATTGCCTAAAATCGTAACCATTACCAGCGAAGAGATCCGGGAGTCTTTACAGGAGCCTCTGCGCGCCATAGTGGAGGTTACAAAAATATCATTAGAGAGGACTCCTCCGGAATTAGCCGCTGACCTTATTGAACATGGTATTGTAATGGCCGGTGGCGGTTCATTATTAAGAGGTTTAGATAAACTTATTTCAGAAGAGACTGGCCTGCCTGTTCATATAACTGATGATCCGGTTACCGCAGTTGCTAATGGTACGGGCCGGGTGCTTAGCGAAATTCAATACCTTAAGAAGGTAACTGTTTCGGTTAAGACTGAAACGCGCAGTTAATTCCGCCACCGGGCGGACACCGACGCAATACCTTTAAGCGTCGGGTGTAAGCCACCGGGCGGACACCGACGAAATTCCAAATGTGCCGGGTGCAAAACCAACCATTCTTCCTAGCTAAATGTGTTTAAGTTATCCCGCAAAACCATAATCAATTTTGTCCTTATCGCTTGCGCAGTTGTCCTGGTTTCTATCTTCTCGCCTTTTTTTAAGAATTCAGCCCAGAAAGCATTTAATCCCCATCTTAGTTTAATCAGTTTGCTTAAACGTGAATGCACTGGGATTATTTTCTACCATCATAATATGGTTGCGCTTGACAGGCTTAAGAATGAGGTGGAAGATTTGCGCCGGAGGTTATTTGACTTACGGGAA
>JAQUSM010000053.1 GCA_028715095.1 Candidatus Omnitrophota bacterium | reverse complement strand
GAATTTACTACTCTTCTCAAAGAGGGATTTCTGCAGGAAGATAACTTTGATTCTTTAAGCCTGCAGCTTTTTTCTAAAATCTCCGAACAGGATGCCTCCGCGAATATTACTAAAAACTTCTTTAATAAAATGGATGGAATACCGGGTTTAAAAGATAACCCGGACTCGGTAAAGAAAATCCGGAATTTATTAAGCAGCTCTCAGGATGACCCAATGTCTGCGGTATACCGCAATACGCTTGATTCTTTAGTCAAGAATATTTCTTTTTCCGGTAAACTGTCTTTTGACCATGAGGCGCTTAAGGAGAATTATCATTATATAGTCTTAGGCATATTTTCAACCGATCAGGCTCCGGATACCCTGGAGACAGCGGCGGCAATTCTGGAGAAGGAATTGCCCGGAATTTTTGAGGACAATGATGCTGGTTTCCTGAAAGAACTTTGGGGGGTATTAACCAGGAGGAAGGAAGAAGGCATAAAAGCATGTGCTGATTTTGAAAAGTTTTTTTCTTCTTCTGTCGAAGATATTATTTTAAATGGCGGCTTAAGCCCCGAACAGGAGTTTCTCCTGGGGGCGGTTTCTTCCGCCAGCAAAGAGATTAATTTTTACCTGGATAAAATATTTACCTCTGAAAAAGTGCCTAAACAGGTTTTAGTTTTATTTTTAAGACTATTTCAGGGCAGCCTCAACGATTTTTATCCCAGGTTAGATCAGAAAATCCAGGATATAGAGTTTCTTGCCAGCCTCATTGAAGCGTTAAGCCAGATCGAAGCGCCTGCAACTTTAAATATATTAGAATATATTTATTCCGGTGCAAATGAATTGGTCAAAATTGAGTCATTAAAGGCTATGCGTAAATTAAAGAAGGTGGATGTTGCCTTTCTTATGCGCCAATTAAACACTGCCTCATCTTCTCTCAGGGGACAATTACTTTCTGTATTAATATTAGACGCGCAGGCAAAAAATGATATTTTAGATATTCTTTTTAAGGCGCCCGGTTTCCTGGGGAGTAAGAATGAGTTGCTTATTGAAAACATGAAGATTGCCTTTGACCTGCACTTTGTTGAAGCAGCCGCCTGTATCAAGGCCTTAGGCCGCAGGAGATTCTTCTGGAACAGAAAACTGCGTGAGAAGGCGGCCCAGATATTGAAGGAGTGGAATGTTAACCAAGATTGAGGTAGCTTTTAAAGAACTGCTCACCTGTCTTCAGACCGCTAAGATGTACGGGACAGAGCATCCTATGTTCCAGAAGTCTCTGGAGAAGGCGTATGGGGCTTTTGAGGATGTTTTTACCCAGCGCCAGGAGATCATTATCGGTATCGTGGGTGATGAATTGGCTTTCGAGAAAGAGATTTTCTTCGAACTAGGCAAGCTTCTAAGGTCGGCGATCCTGTATTTGAAAGAGAGGAATATAGAAAGACTTGCTTTTTACCGCGGGTTAAGCCGGGAAGAATTGAGTAAATTTATAGGTATTATCAGCGGACCGAAAGAAGACTTTAAGACGGATCCGCAGCAGTTATTGGCTTTTGTCGGAATAGAAAATATAAGTATAGGTAAACTCAAGGTTGCTGACAGCCAGGTTAAGGGAGCAGCGGAATTTAACCAGCCTAATCTGTACGATTTCTCTATGGATAAGGTTGCCCAGGTTGTCTCCAGCGTGCTTAATCTCGAAAAGATCGATCCGCGGGTGCTCAAGGTTTCTCTAAATAATATTATCGATAGCTTAAGTATACAACGCCAAGAATTATTAAAGCTGGCCACGGTAAAAAGATATGATGCGGAAGTTTACGTGCATATGCTTAATGTCGCGATATTTTCCATGTATTTTTCTTCGCGTTTAGAATTTGAGAAGAGTGACGTTTTGGATATCGGTGTAGCTGCCCTTTTCCATGATATCGGCAAGATGTATATTTCGCGAAAGACTTTACATAAGCCCGATAAACTTAGTGAGCAGGAGTTTGACCGTATCAAGAGCCATACGGTTTTGGGCGGTGAGTTTATGTTTAAATATGTCGATAGCCTGGGTATCCTCCCGGTGGTAGTTAGTTTTGAGCATCATTTGAAATATGATATGTCCGGGTATCCGCGCATGCCTTTATTAAGAAAGCAGCATATTGTTTCTTCAATCGTAGCTATTTGCGATGTTTACGATGCCCTTTCGCAAAGGAGGGGCTATAAACAGGATTATTCCCCGGATGTGGTTTATAACATTATGAATAAAGACAGGGGTAGTTCTTTCGACCCGGAATTGCTGGATAGATTCTTTCAATTTATGGGATTTTGGCCGGTAGGCTCGGTGGTTGCATTAAATGACGGCAGTATCGCATTAGTCAGGGAGGAGAATGAATCTGATATCCGCCGGCCGAAAATTGAAATAGTTGCTCCCGAAGATAAAAAACGAATGGTTGACCTGCTTCAAGATGGCAGTTTATGCATTGAGCGTTATCTTAACCCTTGGAAGGAAGGCAGGGAATATCTTGGGCTTGGCCATTAGCGTTAAAGAAAGAAATTGACAATTGATTAAGGGGTGTTATAATTAAAAAAGAAAGGCGTTTAGGAGCCAAACTCTCGGCACTAAATGCCTTTTTTATAAAGAAAATTAACCTAAGGTATAAATATGCAGGCGTTTCTTGCGTTAGAAGACGGGAAGGTATTTAAGGGCAGATCATTTGGCTCAAGCGGTGAGCGTACGGGAGAGGTAGTCTTTAATACCAGCATGGCCGGGTACCAAGAGATAATTACTGATCCTTCTTATAAGGGCCAGATTGTGGTTATGACCTATCCTTTAATGGGAAACTATGGTGTTAATAAAGAGGATGCGGAATCTCGCAGGCCTTTTTTAGAAGGTTTTGTAGTAAAGGAATACAGCAAGATCGCCAGTAATTGGGTAAAAGAGCAGTCCTTAGGAGAATACTTAAAAGAAAACAATATCCTTGGGATTGAAGGTATTGATACCAGGGAACTTACCTTGCATATAAGGGAAAAAGGGGCGATGAAAGCGGTCCTGTCCACAAAAGATTCTGATGAGGCCAGCTTGATTAAGAAAGCTCAGTCCTGCAGCGGGCTGGTCGGTATAGATTTAGTTAAGGAGGTAAGTGTTTCCAGGAAATATAATTATCCCCACATTAAAGATGCCGCATATAAGGTAGCGGTATTGGATTGCGGGGTAAAATACAACATATTGAGAAACCTGGCGCGCCACCATTGTAATGTAATAGTATTTCCTGCGCAGGCAACTTGCAAGGAGATCCTTGATTCAGGCGTAGATGGAGTTTTGCTTTCTAACGGGCCAGGGGACCCGGCAGCCGTAGATTACGTGGTCAGGACGGTAAGAAACCTCATCGGTAAAATTCCTATTTTTGGAATTTGCCTGGGGCATCAGATGCTCGGGCTTGCTTTAGGCGGCAAGACCTATAAGCTTAAATTTGGCCACCACGGGGCAAACCATCCGGTAAAGGATTTAAGGACGGGAAAGGTTTCCATAACCGCGCAGAATCATGGCTTTTGTGTGGATATAGATTCATTGAATAAAAAAGACATTGAATTGACCCATGTAAACTTAAATGACGCTACCTTAGAGGGGTTGCGACATAAGAAGCTGCCGCTATTTTGCGTACAATTTCATCCTGAAGCTTCTCCCGGCCCGCACGACGCAGGGTATTTATTCGCCGAGTTTACAAAATTAATGCGGAAATCAAAGAAACGGAAAAATTAATCTATGCCTAAGAGAAAAGATATAAAGAAAATATTGATTATTGGCTCCGGCCCAATAGTTATCGGCCAGGCCTGTGAGTTTGATTATTCCGGCACTCAGGCATGCAAGGTCTTAAAGCAGGAAGGTTTTAAGATAGTCCTGGTAAATTCTAATCCGGCGACAATTATGACCGATCCTGAGGTTGCCGATAGGACATATATCGAGCCGATTACCGCGGAGGCGGTGGAAAAGATTATCGCAAAAGAAAGGCCTGACGCGCTTCTGCCTACGCTTGGCGGCCAAACCGCATTGAACACTACCGTAGAGTTGGCGGATAAAGGGGTTTTAAAGAAATATAAAGTCGAAACCATCGGAGCCAATATAAAGGCGATTAAAAAAGGCGAGGACCGCCAGTTATTTAAAGCGGCGATGGAAAAGATCGGTCTGGATTTGCCTAAGAGCGGCCGGGCTTATAATCTGGATGAGGCCCTTGCTGTGGCTAAAAAAATAGGCTTCCCGCTGATCATCCGGCCTAGTTTTACCTTAGGAGGCGTGGGCGGCTCAATTGCTTATAACATTGAAGAGTTCAGGGTTTTAGCCAAGCGCGGCCTTGAGTCAAGCATGATCAGCGAGATTTTGGTTGAAGAATCCGTGTTGGGCTGGAAAGAATTTGAGCTGGAGGTTATGCGTGATTTAAAAGATAACGTAGTGGTCATTTGTACTATTGAAAATTTTGATCCGATGGGGATACATACCGGAGACAGCATCACAGTAGCGCCTATCCAGACATTAACGGATAAGCAATATCAGTTGATGCGCGATGCCGCTATTGCCTGTATCCGCGAGATCGGCGTTGAAACCGGCGGTTCAAATATACAGTTTGCGGTACACCCGGAAAATGGCAGAATGGTGATTATTGAGATGAACCCCCGGGTTTCACGCAGTTCAGCTTTATCATCGAAAGCTACAGGTTTCCCTATTGCCAAAATCGCCGCCAAGCTTGCCGTTGGTTATACCTTGGATGAAATTACCAATGATATAACGCGCTCAACCCCCGCTTGTTTTGAACCGGCTATTGATTATTGCGTGGTAAAAGTCCCGCGGTTTACTTTTGAGAAATTCTCTTTGGCCAATAATACGCTGGGGATATCCATGAAATCAGTTGGCGAGGCTATGGCTATTGGCCGCACCTTCAAAGAGGCCCTGCAGAAAGGTTTGCGTTCGCTGGAGATTAAGAAATTCGGGTTAGAAAGTATTATTTTTAATAACCTTGATGATATCAAAATTGAAAACGGCCTTTTAGAAAAGATTTATCAGAAGCTGAGGCAGCCTAATGCCGAAAGGATTTTTTATATCGGGGATGCATTCCGCGCTAATCTGGATATCGATAAGATTTATGAGCTGACTAAGATTGACCGCTGGTTTTTACATAATATCAAAGAGATCATCGATTGCGAAAGAGAGCTGCTTAAGAATAAGCCCAAGCTTTCCGGGGAATTACTTAAGAAGGCCAAAGAATTCGGTTTTAGCGACAGGCAGCTGGCTAAACTTTTGTCTTTGAGTGAAACGCAGATCCACGCTTTGAGAAAGTCCATGAATATACTCCCGGATTTTAAACTGGTCGATACCTGTGCCGCAGAATTCATGGCACACACCCCATATTTCTATTCTACATATGACAGGTAAAGAAGATTTGCCTTCCCAATCTTATTTACAAAAATCAGAGCTCATATTATAATATTTTCTGGCTATGAATAAATTTTTTCCGCGTAACCTTTTTTAATCTAAATATGTCAGTTAAAATAAAATTCCTTGGAGGCGCAAAGACTGTTACCGGTTCAAGCCATCTGATCACGACCGGCAGCACGGAGATACTTCTTGACGGCGGGCTGTTCCAAGGGCACCGAGATGCCTTTTATGAAATCAATACCACTTTTCATTATAACCCGCGCACGATTAACGCCATGGTCTTATCCCATGCGCACATTGATCATTGCGGCAACATCCCTAATTTAATTAAACGCGGGTTACGCTGCAAGATTTATACTACTTCGGCAACCAAGGATTTGGCAGACCTGATGCTGGTGGATTCAGGAAAGATCCAGGAAGAAGATGTGCGTTACGTAAACAAAATTAACAGGCGCATGAATTTACCTTTGCGCAAGGCCTTATATACGGCAAAGGAGGCCTCCAGGGCGACTAAAATCTTCCGCTCAATTTCTTACAATCAAAAGTTCTGCATTGCCAAAGATGTTTCAGCTACTATTCTTGACGCCGGGCATATTTTAGGTTCAGGGGTCATTGTCTTGGATATTAAAGATGCCGAACAGACATTACGTTTAGGCTATGCGGTAGATTTGGGAAGAAAAAATCTGCCCCTGTTGAATGACCCTGTAATCCCGCAGGGTTTGGACTATTTGATTATGGAGTCTACCTATGGCGGCAGAATGCATCGGCCGATCGAGGAAGCGCAATCGAAATTAAGGGAGGCGATCTCCCGTGCGGTAAAAAGAGGGGGTAAGGTGATTATTCCTTCTTTTACCCTGGAGCGCACGCAGGAGGTAATCTATTTTCTAAATGAATTACTTAAAGAAAAACTTATCCCCTCGGTGCCTATTTATGTAGATAGCCCGTTAGCTACGAATATTACCGACCTTTTTAAATTTCACCTTGATTTTCTGAATGAAAAAACCCGCCAAGCATTCAGTAGGGGGGATAACCCGTTTGAATTATTGAATTTGCGTTTTATCCGCGAGCAAAAGGAGTCCAAGGCCTTAAATACCGATAAACGGCCGATGATTATTATTGCCGGCAGCGGCATGTGCGAATCCGGAAGAGTGCTGCATCATCTGCAGAATAATATAGAAGATTCACGCAATATGATTTTAGTCGTTGGGTATATGGCTAAAGATACCCTGGGCAGGAGGGTAGTTGAGAAAATTCCTTTTGTCAGGATATTCGGGGTAGAGTATGAACTTAATGCCGAGGTGGTAGTGATTAATGCTTTTTCAGGCCATGCCGACCAGTCGGAGCTATTGGAGTTTGTTTCCGGCTGCCTGCCTGCCGACAGGCAAGGCAGGCAGCTTAAGCGTATTTTCCTGGTGCATGGTGAACCTGAGCAATCGTTGGCCCTTTCCGGAATATTGACCCAGAAAGGCTTAGACGTGCATATCCCGGATAAAGATGAAGAGGTATTGCTTAATTAAAGATTTTGTGCTACATTAGCTGTTCAAATTAATTATATAAGGAGGACTAAAATGATTGGTGGTTTTTCGACTCCCAAGAAAGATAAGGCACTTAAATCAAGCGGCGGAAAGCTGGTTAAAACCGGAGAGATACTGGTGCGCGGGATCAATACCTATAAGGCAGGC
>JAQUSM010000052.1 GCA_028715095.1 Candidatus Omnitrophota bacterium | reverse complement strand
CTATTGAAAAGTTCAAGAATGTGCCGGGGAGGTTAGAAAAACTTAGCTGTAAGAAAGGGTTGAATATCTTCGTAGATTATGCGCACACACCGGATGCCCTGTTTAATGTTATCAGCGCCTTGAGGCCCTTAGTGCCGGATAAAATTATTGTAATCTTCGGCTGCGGGGGGGAGAGGGATAAGCTAAAACGGCCAAAGATGGGCAAAATTGTTACCAGTTTGGCAGATTATGCCATTATTACCAGCGATAATCCTCGTTCTGAAGACCCGCTGCGCATAATCAGGGATATCCGCAGGGGAATACGCAAGAGTAATTATTGCGTAATTCCTGACAGGTTTAAAGCTATCCGGGCAGGTTTGAAATTAATTAAAAACGATGATTGCCTGATTATTGCCGGTAAAGGGCATGAGGAGTATCAGGTGTTCAAGAATAGGGTTTTGCATTTTAGTGACCGGGAGGCAGTGCAGAAGTGTTTACATTAAAAGAAATAATTAAAGCCACAGGAGGCAAGCTCCTCCGGGGCAGCCTTAGCGATGAACAGATAGGTATCTCTACCGATTCCAGGAGGATAAAGCCTCAAGATGCATTCCTGGCTTTAAGGGGGGATAATTACGATGGCCATAATTTTATTCCCGCAGCTTTAAAATCAGGGGCAGTTTGTGTTATTGTTGAGAAGGTACCCGGATTAAAGATTGCTAAGGGCATAGCTGTAGTGCGGGTTAAGAATACTTCTCTGGCGTTAGGTGATCTTGCCCGTTTTAAGCGGAATAATTTCAGGAAGCCGGTTATTGCTGTTACCGGCTCAAACGGTAAGACCACAGTCAAGGATATGATCGCCTGGGTTTTGTCGTCATGCGGACGGGTATTGAAAAATGAAGGCACTAAAAATAACCAGGTCGGCCTGCCTCAGGCATTAATCCAGCTTAAAGAAGAAAATGATTTCGCGGTGGTTGAAATCGGCACTAACCATTTCGGGGAGGTGGATTATCTGGCTGCGATTGCCCGGCCGAATATCGGCGTACTTACTAACATCGGGCCGTCACACCTGGAATTTTTAAATAATCTAAGCGGGGTATTAAAAGAAAAATCCAGCTTGTTAAATAGCCTGGATGACCCGGCAATAGCCTTGCTTAACGGCGACGATAAATACCTGCGTTGTTTAATTAACCGGGGGAAGAAAAACCCTCACATATTCAGTTACGGGGTTAAAGAGAAAAACGATTTTGTGGCTTCGGGGATTAAATTAGAGGATGGTAAAGTAAAATTCAAGCTTAACCGTAAATTTGATTTTACGTTATTGACATTGGGGGCTTGTAATGTTTACAATGCCCTGGCTGCTATTGCTGTAGGCCGTATATTAGGCCTGGGGCATAATGAGATAGCTTCCAGGTTATCGGATTTCGATTTTCCGGGAGGCAGGCTCAAGCTTGTTGAAGTTAAAGGGCTTAAATTCATTGATGATACTTATAACTCTAATCCTCTTTCTTTAAACAACGCGCTTCTTGCGCTGGACACCGCAAAGTGCAAAGGGAAAAAGATCCTGATTATGGGTGATATGCTTGAATTGGGCAAGCAAAAAGAATTATTGCATCGGCAGGTTGCTGGTAGTATAACTAATATATGCGATGTGCTGGTTTCAGTGGGCAATTTAGCCGCTCTGACTGCCCGGGCAGCTAAAGCGCGCGGATTTAAAAGTAAGAATATATTCTGCTGCGCTTCTGCTGCGCAAGCCAGAGACTTGTTGTTTAATAAGATTTCCCCGGAAGCCAAGGATATAATCCTGGTAAAAGGCTCCCGTTCGATGAAAATGGAAGAGGTTTTTAAAGTTTAATGTTTTACCATCTGTTTTATCCGCTAAGAGATTTCATCTCCGTTTTTAATGTCTTCCGCTACATTACTTTCCGGGCGGCAATGGCCGCTTTAACTGCCTTCATATTAAGTCTTGTTTTTGGCCCCCTGCTTATCAGGAGATTAAAGGAGCTTAAACTTGGAGAAAAGATCAATAAAGCCGATAGTATTAAGCTTGATGATTTGCACCGCCATAAACAGAATACTCCGACCATGGGCGGGATCCTTATTCTGGGAGCGGTTGTAATTTCAACCCTGCTTTGGGCTGATATCACAAATCATTGTGTTTGGATTGTTCTGTTCAGTACTGTCTGGCTGGGTTCAACCGGTTTCCTTGACGATTATTTAAAGCAGATGAAGAAGAAGGCCTCGGGATTGTCTCCCGCGGTAAAACTCACAAGCCAAATTATCCTGGGTTTGATACTGGGTATAATTCTCATCATGGATAGCCAGTATAACCTTAAATTGGAAATACCTTTTGTTAAAGGGGTTAACCTGGATCTAGACGGTTTATATATACTGTTTGTCATATTGGTGATCGCCGGATCATCTAATGCCGTAAACCTTACTGACGGGCTGGACGGTTTGGCTATCGGCATTGTTGTTATGGTAGCGATTGCTTTCAGTATACTTTGTTACATCTCCGGAAATATAAATTTAAGTAATTATTTGTTTGTCTCGTATGTTAAAGGCGCAGGGGAGCTGACTATTTTCTGTGCCAGTATCATCGGTGCCGGATTGGGTTTTTTGTGGTTTAACTGTTATCCCGCATCAATTTTTATGGGGGATGTCGGTTCCTTGGCTTTGGGCGGGGCTATCGGGACGGTGGCCTTATTGATCAAGAAAGAAATGCTGCTTATAATTGTAGGCGGAATATTTGTTTTGGAGGCGTTTTCCGTTATTCTGCAGGTGGGTTGTTTTAAGCTGACCAAGAAACGTATTTTTAAGATTGCGCCTCTGCACCATCATTTCCAGTTTTTGGACTGGCCTGAGAATAAAGTAATTGTCAGGTTTTGGATTATCGCCGGATTACTTGCCATGTTTGCCCTGGTCACCTTAAAGATCAGGTAAACTGAATGAAAAACACAAAATATTTTAAAGGCAAAAATATTACTATTGTGGGTTTAGCCCGTTCCGGGCTTGCCTGCGCTAACCTGCTGTATGAGCTGGGCGCTTGCGTGCGTGTTACGGATATTAACGATAATCCGCAAACCAGGGAGTTTGCCTCCAGGCTTTCTTCTAAGGACATCCTGGTTGAGTTGGGTTCACACAGCGAGAATTTTATCAGGCAGTCGGATATGGTGATTATTTCACCCGGAGTGCCTTCTTGCGCGCCTCCGGTGGCCTGGGCTAAGGAATTTGCTAAACCCGTTATAAGCGAGATTGAGTTAGCTGCCGCGCTTTGTCCGGCAGAGATTATCGCCGTAACCGGCTCAAACGGAAAAACTACAGTTACTACTTTAATCGGAAAGGTCCTGGAAGAATCCGGAAGAAGGGTTTTTGTCTGCGGCAATATCGGTAACCCGTTTTGCGCAGAAATAAAAAAGCTGAAGCAGGGGGATTTTGTTGTTCTTGAGGTGAGCTCTTTTCAGCTTGAGACGATTAAAGATTTTAAGCCAAGGATAGCGGTAATTCTTAATTTAACACCTAATCATTTGGACCGTTATAATGATATCCAGGAATACCTGGATGCGAAGAAACGTATTTTTGTCAATCAGGATATAAACGATTACCTGGTTTTAAACGCTGATGATCCTCTCTTAAATGCCGCAGCCCGTGAGGCTGAATCGAAAGTAGTTTTTTTTAATAAAGAAGGCTTGTTAAACCCCAACCAAAACGCGGTAATCGCTGTAGGTAAAATCCTGGGGATTAAATTGGAAGATATGCTTAGTGTTTTTCAGAAATTCAAAGGCATAAAACACCGTATGGAGGAGGTAGCAGAAATAGGCGGGGTGAAATTTATTAATGATTCCAAGGCCACTACGGCGGATTCGGCAATCTGGGCGATCAGCAATATTTCTTCGCCTATAATTCTTATTGCCGGCGGCCGGCACAAAGGAATCAGTTACCGGGTAATCCTTGATGCGGCTGGAAAAAAGGTTAAAAAAGCTTTCTTGATAGGTGAGGCCAGGGATATAATTGCCGGTGACCTTAACGGAGTATTTCCGATAGAAAAAACAGATTCTTTGGAAGAGGCAATAGCCGGGGCTTATGAGCAGGCTAAGCCGGGAGATTGCATATTATTTTCTCCAATGTGTTCAAGCTTTGATATGTTCAGGGATTATGAACATCGGGGAGAGGTTTTTAAAAGAATAGTATTGGATTTAGCCCAGGGTAAAAAAGCCTATGGTTAGAAAGACCCGCATTAATTTATTTACTATATCAATTGTGCTTGTTTGCATTGGCATAGTAATGATCTATAGCTCTTCAAGTATTTATGCCTGGGAAAGATATGGTGATAGTTTTTATTTTCTAAAGCGGCATCTGTCTTTTCTGATAGTAGGGTTGGTATTTACTTTCCTGGCTATGATTATTGATTACCGTTTATTCCGCAAGAATGCGCGGTTCCTATTCTGGACAGCGTTTATATTATTGATATTCGTGCTTATCCCCGGGTTGGGCAGGGAGATCTCCGGGGCCAGGCGCTGGTTCAGATTTAAATTCATCAGCTTCCAGCCTTCGGAGTTTGCCAACCTGGCCTTGATTGTTTACATAGCTGATTTTATTTGCCGCAAAGGGGAGCAAATCAAGACGCTTTTTAAAGGGTTTATCCCGCCGATATGCGCCCTGGGGGCAACCTCTTTGCTTATACTCTTACAACCGGATTTAGGTACGACTATTGCTTTGACCAGCGTAGTTTTGATTATGCTTTATATCGCCGGTGTCCGGGCCAGGTATATTTTAAGCTTGATTCTTTGCAGCCTGCCAATGGTTTATTTCCTGATTTTCAGCGTTCCTTACCGCAGGGCCAGGATCCTGGCGTTTTTAAATCCCTGGCTTGACCCTAAGGGAAGCGGTTTTCAGATTATCCAGTCGCAGATTGCCATAGGCTCAGGCGGATTCTTCGGTGTTGGGCTGGGTCATTCCCAGCAAAAACTTTTTTATCTGCCTGCGGCGCATACCGATTTTATTTTTTCTATTATCGGCGAAGAACTCGGGCTGTTCGGTACTCTCGGGGTAATTCTATTATTTATGATCTTTATCCGTCAGGGCCTTAAAATTATAAAAAACGCGCCGGATAAATTTGGGTATTTTCTCGCCCTCGGCCTGATTTTAATGATTTCTCTGAAGGCCATTGTAAATATCGGAGTTTCATGCGGAGTTTTCCCGACTAAGGGGCTGCCGCTGCCATTTATCAGTTACGGGGGGTCTTCGCTGATATTCGATATGGTTAGTTTAGGCATATTAATTAATATTGCCCGTTCAGGAGAGTATCCTTAAATGCGTGTTTTGCTTGTTACCGGATCAAGCGGGGGCCATATTTTCCCCGCGTTGGCTTTAATGGACCGGCTTAAGGATTCCTGCGCCGATCTGCTTATGGTTTTGCCAAATAAGAATAGCAGCGGTAAGATTGCGGTTGGATGCGGCAGCATAAGGTATATTCATGATTCCAGGCTGGGGTTAAAATTAGGCAGTAAGAATATAAGAGAAGCTTATTTTTTCTTAATCGGGGCCTGGGAAAGCTTGCGCGCGCTGATTGAATTCAAGCCTGATGTTGTTGTCGGGTTCGGCAGCTTAAACACGGTTGCTTTGTTGTTTTGGGCCTGGTTATTTAGAATAAAGACCATAATCCACGAGCAGAATGTTGTGCCCGGAAGGGCAAACCGGCTATTGGCTAAATTTGTGGATAAGGTTGCGGTGTCCTTCGCTCAAACAGGCAGCTATTTAAATATATCCCAGCAAAAAGTTGTCTTAACCGGAAACCCGCTCCGTAAAGATTTAGTTAAAGTGGGAAGAAAAGAGGTTCTGGATTTTTTTGATTTTAAAGAAGGTAAATTCAATATATTGATTACCGGAGGCAGCCAGGGGTCGCATAAGTTAAATACTGTTTGTTGCGCCGCTTTAACCGCCTGTCATAAAAGAAATGATTTGCAGTTGATCCACATTTCGGGGGAGCAGGATCTTGCGCTATTAAAACAGTCTTATGCTCAGGCGCAAATTACGCATAAAGTTTTTGGATTTTTTCCTGATATGCAATATGCTTACAGTATAGCGGACCTAGTGGTCTGCCGGGCAGGAGCAACGACCATTGCCGAACTGCAAAGATTCGGCCTGCCTGCTTTGTTAATTCCCTATCCATTTGCTTACGGCCACCAGCTAAATAACGCCAGGGTGCTTCTGGAGGGTGGCTCTGCATTGCTTATTTTGGATGAGGAGCTATGCGTTGAAAAAATAAGAGACAAGATAAACGAACTTATGAATGAGCCTCAAAAATTAAATGATATGCGCCAGGCGTATGCCCGGGCCAGGTCAATAGACGCTGCCGGCCTGCTTGCTGATGAAGTTTTGAACCTGAACTGATGAAGCCTCTAAAATTATTATTTATATTTTTGTTTTTTCCGCTGATTGTTTTAGCGGATAATCAGCCCTGGCAGGAGATTAAAAGCACGCATTTTCTGGTTTTCTATAAAAATGCCACGGAATCCGAGCTTAATGAATTAACCGAAAGAGCCGAAGAGTGCTATAATAACATTACCGATGATTTAGGTTTTAGCCGTTTTAATTTCTGGACCTGGGACAACAGGGCAAAGATATACCTGTCCGATAATCAGCAAGATTATATAAAGTTAACCGGTAACCCGAGTTGGGCCGCGGGCAATGCCCAGGCAGAGAGCAAAGTTATCCAGACATTTATTACTGCCGGAGGGTTTCTGGATAATGTCCTTCCCCATGAAATGGCGCATATTATTTTCAGGGAGATGGTAGGGTCCAATAATCCGGCCATTCCTCTTTGGCTTGAAGAGGGGGTTGCTACTTTTCAGGAAAAGAAGTTTTCTTTTAATAAAAAAGATTTAGCTGCCAGGATTAGCCGGGGCGATTTCTTGAATCTGGATGATTTGAGTAAACTTAATGTCGCAAGCTTAACCGAAACAGATAAGGCAGAGTTATTTTACACAGAATCATTTCGCCTGGTGGATTATTTAATTGAATCATCAGGAAAAGACAGGTTTGTACTTTTTTGCCAGAACCTGAGGGATTATAACGATTTATCCAGGGCGCTGGCGCTGG
>JAQUSM010000051.1 GCA_028715095.1 Candidatus Omnitrophota bacterium | reverse complement strand
CCAGCGGCCCTCCTAAGAGCACCTGGAATTCCAGTTTATCTATTATTTTCAGCAGGCTATCGGTATTACGGGATAAATCCAAAAGCAAATCATTGTCATTTTCCTTAAGCAAAGGAATAAGCTCTTTAAGTTCCTGGTATTTTTTATCAGCCATCTCCCAGGGCTCGACTATTGCTTTAAGGGTTTTTAACTCTTTAACTATTTTTCTGGGGCGGTCCGTATTGTCCCAGAAATCCGCGGCGGACATTTGGGCAGAGAGAAGGTCTATCTGCTGCTTCTTATTTGCAACGTCAAAGATAACCTCTTAAATTTTCAATCTTTAAACCAATCTCGACTAGCTTATCTTTGGTCTCTTCAAGCATGGCTATCTCCTTTAAATGAGCAGATGACTTATGGAGCGGAATTCCTTATTTCTTAATCCCCCTGAAAGCGAGCATAAATTCATCCCGGTTATCCGCGGATTGGACAGCATCTTCCTCGCTAATCTTGCCCTCGTGAACCAGCTTAACCAGGCACTGGTTAAATGACTGCATGCCAAATATCGCCCCCTCTTCAATAAATTGGGGGATCTCCCAAACCTTACCTTCGCGGATTAAACGGCTGATAGTGGGAGTTAAAAGCATGATTTCATAAGCAGGGATACGGCCTGAGCCATCTTTAGAAGGCACAAGGCGCAAAGAGATTACACCTTTTAACAACGCAGCTAACTGATTTCTTGCTTCTTGATGCTGGTGCGGAGGGAACAAATTAATTAACCTTTCCACGCTCTGTGAAGCATTTATAGTGTGCAAGGTGCTTAAAACCAGCACTCCGGTTTCGGCTGCGGTGATGGCGCTGGAAACAGTCTCATAATCCCGTATATTGCCGATAAACATAACATCCGGGCTCTGCAAAGTAAAAGCGCGCAGGGCAACCGAATAAGAAGCAACGTCAATACCTAACTCACGCTGGTTGATAATTGACTGCTTGTCTTCAAATGTAAATTCAATCGGTTCTTCGGCGGTTAATATATGCTTCTTGGCGTTACTGTTTATATATTCCATCATACTGGCAATAGTCGTGGATTTACCGCTGCCCATGCCTCCGGTCAAAAGTACAAGGCCGCGCGTCTCAAGTGAGAGTTTTTTCAGTATCTCGGCAGGAAGGTTAAGCTCCTCAAACGTAGATATGTGGTTGCGCACATTTCTAATAACAATAGACGGCCAGTTCCTTTGCATGAATATACTGACCCGGAAGCGGCGGCCGAATTCATCAAGGTAAACAGCAAAATCCACATCCATATTATTTCTAAAAATATCAAGCTGCTTGAAATTAGCCAACTGCTGGGTAGCAAGCATAACGTCCTCTACGCTTAAGACATGCTCACCCATGGAGATAACTTTGCCGTCGATACGCAGCCGCGGGGTGCCTCCGGCCCGGTAAAATAAATCCGAACCCCCCTTAGCCACCATCTCCTGCATTAATTTCTTGATATCCATTTTCCCTCCAGAATATTTTTAAGCATTATAACACTTTATTGCCTTTTAATGTAGGATTAAATTCCATATATTTGGCGAACATAAGCCGGCTTTGAGCGTCTAATGCCGGAGAAGAACCAAGAATTAATATTATAAACGGCACAAAAAACCATTCTAAAACCAAAAGTACATTCTTAAACCAACTAACCCCCTTAGGCCGCGCCGGCAGGATTGTCCAGCTTAAGAATATCCAGGTCAGGCTGGTCAGCAAGGTAAACTGGAATAATAGCCCGGTAACCTTCGGCAGATTGTACGCAATGGCTGTCTGGCTAAAAAATCTTCCGCCAAAAAATATAGGCAGCGGCCCGATAACTACCAGGATAACCGCCCAGATTGCCCAACTGACATGGCTCTCTAAAAGATGGAACAACCTTCTTAATTTTTTAAACAAAGAAATATTTCTATTGCCCATAAAACCAATTGCCACGAAGGGAAAATTTTCTACCCCCCAGGCCCATCTTCTTTTCTGCTTATACTGCACGACCACGGTCCGCCAAATATTGCTGGAATAAGCCACGTCCATTGAAATCGTAATATACAGAGGAATTACGCGGTATTCTCCGTTATAGTGCAAGAAGCCCTTCCAATAAATTACCGAATCATCCGAAATCATGTTTCTCGGCCAATAATCCACCTCAACCAGGGTCTTAAAACTCATGCTATGGCTGGAGAAAGTGACAAACTTTTCAAGCCGCATACTCTCGATCATCTGGCAGAATGAGCTGCTGATCTCAACCAGCCGGGCAAAAGACGGTGCCTGCCAGATATTATTATTATAAACCGGCATCGGCTGATAACTTGCCTGATGCGGCTTATCCGAAGTCAAGAAATGATAACTCAAGCAGCCGAAATATTCCGGCTCAACGCAGGTATCCGCATCAAAACAAGAAACTATTACATGTTCAGAACTTATACCCCGGCTATCGATAAACTTTTTAGCAGCCAAGGCTCCCCAAGTTGCATTGGCGCCTTTAGTACGGCTCTCCCCGGGCAGGTTATCAGGATGAAAGGTTGATAAATACGCGCCAAATTCACCGCCAAATTCCCTCTCTAAGGTTAGGGCGTTATTGCGCGCGAGGGAATTTCTTTCTTCAAAAGCCATAACCACGATAAATTTTTCTTTAGGATAATGGCTCATACTTAAAGCCGCCAGAGATGGCCGCAAAACCTCCAGACCCTCATTGTAAACCGGGAATATAACTAACTGATATAAATTATTCCAGTTTTTTTCCGCTCCCAAGGCTAAACAACGCGCCAGCCAATCTTCGCCTTTTTGATAGGAGATCCGGTGATGGGCTATGATCAAAAGTGTAGTTAAATAAATTGTGCGGATAATCCAATAAAAATCAAAAGTAATAATAATAACAGCACTGGCTGCCGGATATTTAACCGACAACAATATAAGTGAAATAATTATCCCCCAGGAAAGCCCCCCGGGGATAATTTCAAAAACTCGCTTTAGTATCTTTGCCTTATTCATTTGCTTTTTTCTTCATTAACCTTTCCAATAGATAAAGCTCAGGGCTTAAATCCAGCTTATACAGGGTGTTACTAAATTTGCCGTCGGGGTTTCTCTGGCTATCGCTAAAATAAAGCATCTGGCGTTTATTATCGTAAAATGCCTCCATGGCCTCTTTGTTTAACTCCACCAGGTTGAGGGCCTTGGCAAGCGGCCTGGATTCAATCACCGCGACATGCTTATTAGTCAACACTATCAAATGATAGCTATCTGAATGCCAGAACACCTTGATTATCTTTTCCTGAGGATAATCCAAATACACGTAAGAATCCAGATAGATGGATGAATCGGGATATTCATAATCAGGCCGGTTATCAAAGAAAATCACGCTGATTTGATGCGGGCCAAAAATAAACATTTTGCTCTTGTCCATAGAAACCTCCCAGCCATTAATCTGGGATAGCTTCTCCGGTAAACTGGCGATATCTTCAAAGTCACTCCCATCCAGGTTTGACCTGTACACAGTTTTATTCTCCTGGTCTAAATAATAAATCGCCCCTTTTTCGATATCCACGCGGAAAGAAGAAAATCCCCCCTGGTTTAGCCGCTGTAAATCAGGCTTTAAAGGAAAAAGGATAACCTTGTCAATGCGGCTGACCTTGCCTGCCTCTACGTCTACTTCGGATTTCCAAAGATAATATCTCTCTAATCTTAAGGTGATTTTATAAACACCGGGCAGAAGTTCTTGTATGCTTGCCGGGCTCTTCTCGGGAATAAGCTTCCCGTTAAGGCATATACTTGCTCCTTCAGGCTGGGTCTTTATGTAAATTAAGCCCGCCTTAACAAATCTTAAAGTATGGGCATTGAATTTGTAACCTAAAGCAAAGGACAGGATAAAGGGCAGCCCGCCGAAAAATACAAGCAGGCTCAAATAAAACAAAAAACTCCTTGCTCTTTGAAAAACGGAATCCGTAAAAGAGCAGGCGCCTTTAGTTGTACAATCCTTCCTCAGCCAGCCAGGCATTTCAACAACTCCCTCTCTAACTCCAACAAAAACTTCTTTTGTTTCAGGCCAAAAACATACCCGCCGATCTCCTTATCACTTCTTATTACGCGGTGGCAGGGGATAATTAACGGATAGGGATTACGCTTTAAGACCTGGCCTACTGCCCTGTACGCGCGGCCAGATCCTGCTTTCTGCGCTACCCATTTATAGCTGCGCACCTGGCCAAAAGGAATACTTAAAACCGCCCTATAAACCCTGATTGCGAACTTTGTCATTTTCCGATCAACTCTTTCCGGCGCAACAATAAATGGTAGCTCACGGCAAACCTATGCGCCTCATCACGTACACGGCGGATTAGATTTAAAGCCGGGGTATCTTTAAGAAAAGGCAGCGGCCGCCTTTTTTGGCTGCTATAGATGCGTTCCTCTTTCTTAGCAATACTGGCCAAGGGCAGATTAAGGCCCAATTCCTTGAGTTGTCCGGCCGCAGCCAAAAGATGCCCTTTCCCTCCGTCGATAAGCAGCAGGTCGGGAAAAAGCCCTTTTTCCTTAATCAGGCGGCTGTAACGCCGGCGCACCACTTCAGCCAGCATCCTGTAATCATCGATACCCTGAAAGCTCCTGATGCGGAAACGGCGGTAATTACTTTTATCCGGGTTGCCTAAATGAAAACTTACCATTGAACCTACTGCCTGTTTCCCGGAGATATTGGAGATATCAAACCCTTCGATCCTCTCCGGGAGCCTATTTAAACCTAACTTGTTCTTTAGGTCCTCTAATTCGTTCTTACGGTTGACCCCGCTTAAACCAGCGGACAACTCAGCTAAAGTAGAAATCTGGTCGCGAACTAGGGCTGCAGACTCAAAATCCCTGGACCGGGATTTATTACGCATTAATTCGCTTAACCTGTTAATCAACAGGTCGGCTTTACCCTCCAAGATCATAATAATATCATCGATCCTCCTGCCGTATTCCTTGCGGTTGATTTTACCAGTACAGGGTTCAGGGCAAAGTTCAATCCTGCCGTATATGCAACTCTGGCTGGGCAGCCTGCGGCATGAACGATACGCAAAACTGCGCCGGATAATTTTCAAGGCATCCCTTAAAAGCTTGGCATTAGTGTAAGGCCCGAGGTAACGGCCGGCCGGATCATCTTTTTTGCGCGTGATACTTATTGACGGGAATTCTCCTCCGGAAATCTTAACAAAAGGAAAACTCTTATCATCCCGCAGAGAGACATTATACCTGGGTTTAAGTTTATGGATGAGGCTGGCCTCAAGCAATAAAGCCATAGATTCATTGGGAGACAACCTGAACTCAACATCAACTACTCTGTTCATTAAGGCGGAAGTTTTATTATCCAGGTTCCCGGGTAAATAATTAGGCAGCCTTTTCTTTAATGACTTGGCTTTACCCACATAAAGCACTTTTCCCCGGTTATCAAGCATCAAATACACGCCCGGAGAATCCGGTGCAGATAAAATTTTCTCTTTTAATTTCCGCGGTTGTTCCATGGGGATTAGTTGATGTTTTTAAGAACCAGCCAATGCACAAGTTCCTTAAGCTCGGCTACGCCAAAAATAAAACAAAAAACAATATAAGATAAAGCCCCGCAAAACAAGGCCCAACCGAGATTTAACGAACGGTTCACCAGTAAACAAACGGCTGCCATACAGGAAGAGGCAGCCAGAATACGCAGGAAAGAATAAAAGATTTTGCGCTCTCCAAAACCGCTTAAACGCTTGCTTAAGCTAGAAAACAAGAAGAAAAAACTGATTATCCCTGAAATGGATGTAGACAGTGCAAGGCCGCCTATTTTTAAAGGAAACATCAAGACCGCGTTAAATACGATATTCATAACCAGGGCTAAAAATGCTATTTTTGTGGGAGTGATCGTATCCTTAAGTGCAAAGAAGCAAGATTGCAATATCTTTGTCCCCCCGTATGCGCATAATCCGATACTATAAAAAAACAGGGCGTTGCTGGTCAGGAAACTTGAATTAAGATCAAACCTGCCGCCGCCAAAAAGCGTAGAGACCAAAGGGTGAGCCAGGACCATAAAAATCGCGCTTGTCGGAAGCAAGGCAAAGAATACCACGCGTAAACCCCAGGAAAGCGTGACCTTAAGGTTCTCCTGGTTCTGCTCTAATGCCTGCGTGGAAAAAGTAGGCAAGACAGCCTGCGATAGGGCATTGCTGAAAATTCCTATAGGGAACTGGATAAGCCGGTAAGCGAAATAAAGCACCGCTACACCCCCATCGCCGACAATTGCTATTAATGAACCAAAGATAGAATCGACGAAATTATTCAGCTGGTAGATACTGGAGCTGGCCAGCCTGGGTAGCATTAACTTTCTGACCTGTATCAGTCCGGGGTGCTTAAAGTTGAAAATAAGTTTAAAGCGGAACCCCTTCTTATATAAAACAGGCAGTTGCACTGCCAGCTGCAACAGCCCGCCCAATAAAACTCCCGTTGCCAGGCCTTTGGTGCCTTCTCCAAGAAGCAGGGCGCAAATTATTATAGCGATATTTAATAAGCAGGGCGCAAATGCCGAAACAGTGAAGTTCTTAAGAGAATTCAGTACAGCCATGGTATAGGCAGCCAGGCCGATAAGCAATATGTAAGGGAAAATAATCCTGTTTAACCTGATAGTCGCTTCCAGTTTCTCCGGAAAAGCAATAAAACCCGGGGCAATTAGTCGCACGATCAGGGGTGAAAATATAATCCCCAATATAGTTATAACGCTTAATGTAACCAGCAGGAGATTAAGCAGGATATTAGCCAGCTCCCAGAAATCCTCTTTTGAGGACTTAATGCTATATTCGCTTAAGACCGGGACAATCGCGGCGTTAGAAGCCCCCTCGCCGACAAAATCCCGGAAAAGGTTGGGTATGCGAAAGGCGATGACAAAGGCCTGCGCTTGCAGATAAACACCAAAGAGCCTGGCGATAACCACATCTCTTATAAAACCCAGGATGCGCGAGGCAAGGGTACCCAGGCTGATAACGGTTGCCGAGCGCGCGACTTGCCGATTATGGCTGCCTAAGGAATATTTGCTTGTTGACATGAGTAATTAATTATGCTAATAATATAAACTTAATAAAGTTAACTAAGGAGAA
>JAQUSM010000050.1 GCA_028715095.1 Candidatus Omnitrophota bacterium | reverse complement strand
AGGTTTAATCCTAAATTCTTACCGGGGGTAAGGATCCCGCAGTCAATCAAGATAACCGGCGATATAGAAACTGCGGTTGCCGATAAGGAGATTATAGTATTGGCCATTCCTTCCCAGTACACAAGAGGGGTATTAAATAAAATTAAAGGAAATTTTGATAAAGGTGCTATTTTTTTAAGCGTTACCAAAGGGATAGAGGTAGGTTCTTCCAAGAGGATCTCTGAAATTATTCATGCCACGCTTGGCCCGGTAAAATTAGCTGTATTATCAGGCCCGACTATCGCCCAGGAGGTGGCTAAAGGCATACCTACTACGATAGTGGCCGCTTCGCACGATAAAAAGATACGCAAAACCATTCAACAGGTATTCAGCACTGAAAGATTCAGGGTATATACAAATCCTGATGTTATCGGAGTGGAATTGGGAGGCAGCCTGAAGAATGTAATTGCTATTGCCTGCGGAGTGTCCGATGGGCTGGGGTTTGGAACCAATACCAAAGCGGCGATCCTTGCCCGCGGGCTTGCGGAAATATCCAGGTTAGGTAAAGCTATGGGAGCAAGGCTTGAAACTTTCAGCGGGATCAGCGGGTTAGGGGATCTGGTCACTACCTGCATAAGCAGGCAAAGCCGAAATCGATTTGTGGGGGAACAGATAGGTAAAGGGAAAAAACTAAAACAAATTTGCAAGCATATGCAGATGGTTGCCGAAGGAGTCTCAACCGCAAAATCCGCATATGCCTTAAGCTTAAAATACAAGGTGGATATGCCGATAACAAAAGAAGTATACCGCCTGCTTTATTTAAATAAATCCCCTCGTCAGGTAGTCAGAGATTTAATGACGAGAAAGAGCAGGGAAGAATAAATTTGATAGGAAACAGCGCCCGACGCAAATCGGTATTGCGTCGGCGCGCGATAGGTATCGCGGGGCGTGGCTCAGCTTGGTAGAGCGCTTGAATGGGGTTCAAGAGGTCACAGGTTCAAGTCCTGTCGCCCCGACTTAAATGAGCCTACACTTTATGGAGCGTAAGCGACATAAAGTGTAGGCGAAGCCGTCCGCGAATTTAATCCTTGCGAGGAATACGAGCAAGGAATAAATTTAACGATAGTTAACGGCAAAATAGTTTAACAACCGGGAGAATATTATGCTGGAAAAGAGAAAATCCACGCGCATAGAAAAATCTCTTATAATCAAATATTCCCCGGATTTAAACAGCAAGGATAATTGGGATATTTCTTCTATCAAGAATCTAAGCGAAGCGGGGATATTGTTTGACACAAATAAACAATTCCAGGCAGGTGAAAATATTCAGCTATTGTTTAAGATTCCTTTTGACCCGTATAACTGGATAGAAGCTAAGGGCAGCGTGATTGAATCAATTCCTTATATAGGCGGCTCATTTTTAACGCGCATAAAGTTTATCTCTATTAATGAAGCCCAGAAGAAGCTGATAAAGGATTACGTTGACTGGTTCTTAAGGAATAAAAAACCGGACAACCTGGCCTCCTCGGATAACGAAAAAAGAAAGGCTGAACGCATCTACAAAAGCCTGATTGTCAGCTATGGAATTCAAAATCATCTGGGCATAGTAGAAAAGTGGGACATCACAACGGTAATAAACTTCAGCAAGACGGGGATGGTTTTTACTTCTAATTATATCTGCGGTGATGCTATTGATTTTATGATCAAGCTCCCTTCCCAGCCTTATGAAAACCTGTGTATCCGCGGCAGGATCATAGAATGCAAAGCGTTAAAATTGGCAAACCCGGATACTTCAGCCGGTACATTCCTTACCCGGGTTGAGTTTATTGACTTAAGAAACGAGCAAAATAAGTTACTTTGCGATTATGTTGATTGGCTTATAAATAATGATCCAGGCAGACCTAAAAAGGAGGATGCGTAAATGAGCTACTCAGGCCCGGAAAAAAGAAAAGCTCCCCGTGCGGATGGTCGGTTTATAGTTTCTTACAGAGTTATGGAAAACAGCGGCATCTACGATATAACTCAGACTAAAAACTTAAGCTTGGGCGGAATGTTGCTTACCACTAACTGTTCTTTTAGCCCAGGCACGAACTTGGCCCTTGAAATCCGGCTGCCTTTTGACCCCAATTCAATCATGCTTATCGGCAAGGTTTTAGAATCAAAAGAGATCAGCAAGGGTTTAATTTATGACACGCGGCTGGTTTTCTTGGCAATAGACGAGAGGCACCGCAAAGTAATCGGCGAAACAATAGGTTATTATATGAAGAGCAAGAAAGGGTAATTTATGAGAAGGATTAATGTTGGGCTTATCGGTTTTGGCAATATCGGCTGCGGAGTGGTTAAGATCCTGCAACAGAGGAAATCTCTGCTTGCCCAGAAGATTGGCATTGAAATCGCGGTTAAAAAAATATGCGACAAGGATTTAACGTCAAAGAGGGATGTCCACGTAGATAAGAGCTGCTTTAGCCATAATGCCAGCGAGGTTATCAATGATCCTCAAATTGACATCGTTGTAGAATTAATTGGCGGTATCAACCCGGCTAAAGAATTTATTTTAGCGGCTTTAAAAAAAGGAAAACATGTAGTTACTGCCAATAAAGCCCTGCTTGCCGAACATGGTAATGAATTATTCGCGGTTGCCAATGAGAGGGGAAAGAATATTTATTTTGAAGCCTCTGTAGGCGCCGGAATCCCCATTATAAAATCAATAAAAGAAGGCTTAGTCGCAAACAAATTCAGCTCTATTTTTGGCATTGTAAACGGTACATCAAATTATGTGCTAACCCAGATGTCCAAAGAGAACTGCTCTTTGTCTGCTGCGATCAAGTCGGCAAAAATCAAGGGATTCGCCGAAAAAGACCCCACTTTTGATATTGAAGGTATTGATTCCGCGCACAAGCTGGTACTGCTTACTTATCTGGCTTTCGGCAGGATTGTCAGTTTAAAAGACATTTACATTGAAGGTATATCTCAAATATCCGCGTCTGATATTGCTTATGCTAAAGAATTAGGATATGAAATAAAGTTGCTGGCCATCGTTAAAAAAGAATCTGACGAACTGGAAGTACGCGTGCATCCTACTTTTCTGCCTTCTGAACACCTGCTTTCTTCAGTGGATGGGGTTTTTAATGCCATTTATGTCTCAAGTGATTTAGCAGGGGACCTTATGTTTTACGGCCCTGGCGCTGGGCAGCTGTCTGCAGCCTCGGCGGTTGTCTCTGATATTGTTGACCTGACCCAGGACATAAAAGCAGGACTGTTCCGTCCTACTTTAAACTCTATTGAAGACACTTCAATCAAAGGGCTGCGTAAAATCAATGAATTTGAGAATAAATATTACATGCGTATCATGGCGGTAGACAAACCTGGCGTATTGGCAAAGATATCCGGGATTTTGGCAAAATTCGGCATCAGTATTGCCTCCGTAAAGCAGAAAGAAAGATTAAAATCCCAGGTTGTCCCGGTGGTCATGGTGACGCATGAAGTAAAAGAGAAAAATATGCGCAGCGCTTTAAAAATGATCGATCAATTAAAGGATGTTAAAGAGAAATCTGTGGCTATCAGGATAGAAGGCGTCTAATGAGCGAAAAGGGATACAGAGGGATAATCCAAAAATACAAGAAACTGCTTCCTGTTACCGATAAAACTCCGGTAATAACCTTAAATGAAGGCAATACCCCGTTAATTTATGCCGGTTACCTGAGCAAGCTGGCCGGTAAAAATATAGAGGTTTATTTAAAATATGAAGGCCTCAACCCCACCGGTTCATTTAAGGACAGAGGGATGACTTTAGCTATATCAAAAGCCTGTGAGGAGAAATCTACCGCGGTTATGTGCGCTTCTACCGGAAATACCTCCGCGTCCAGCGCTGCATATGCTGCGCGTGCCGGGATAAAATGTATTGTGCTTATCCCCAGCGGAGCCATAGCCCTGGGAAAACTCAGCCAGGCGCTGATACACGGAGCCAAGGTGTTGGCAATCAAGGGTAATTTTGACGCAGCCCTGGATTTAGCAAAAGAAATCACCCGGCGTTATCCTATAAAATTAGTAAACTCTTTAAACCCCTACCGCATAGAAGGCCAGAAAACCGCCAGCTTTGAAATATGCGATTATCTTGGGGAGGCGCCGGATTTCCAGGTTATGCCGGTAGGCAACGCCGGAAATATTACTGCTTACTGGAAAGGCTACAAGGAATACAAAGCGCTTGGGTTAAGCGGGAAACTGCCGGTTATGCTGGGTTTCCAGGCAAAAGGGGCAGCTCCCATCGTAAGAAATAAACCGGTTAAAGATCCGCAAACTTTAGCCACTGCCATACGTATCGGCAACCCGGCGAGCTGGAAAACAGCCATAGAGGCACGCGATGAATCAAAGGGCTTGATTGATTTGGTTTCAGATGCTGAAATTTTGCAGGCTTATAAAATATTAGCTGTTAAAGAAGGCGTCTTTGCGGAACCTGCTTCGGCAGCCTCCATTGCCGGCCTCCTGAAACTAATCAAAAAAGGGTATTTTAAGAATAAAAAATGCAGGATCGCATGCATATTAACCGGCCATGGTTTAAAAGATCCGGAAAGGGCAATTAAGTCAGTTAAGCCGCCTAAATTGATACGCGCGAATTTTAAGTCAATAATTAAAGAAATTGGTTACTAAGAAGAGTATCCTGATTACTGCCGGCTCCACCTGGATTGCTCTTGATAAAGTCAGGGTAATCAGTAATACCGCTTCCGGACAAACGGGTTTTATCCTGGCGGATAAATTCAAGAAGCTGGGAGCTAAAATTACGTTACTGCTTGGCCCGGGTGATTTTTATTCTTTGAAACCTCAGGGCATAAAGATAATCCGTTTTAAGTATTTCTCAGAGCTCGAGCGGCTTTTGAAAAAGGAATTGGAAAAGAACAAGTACGCGGCAGTTATCCATGCCGCCGCTGTTTCAGATTATCAGCCCGAGAAAGAAATTTACCACAAAGTCAGCTCGCGCCTGGATAGCTGGAAGATTAATCTGGTCCCGACGATAAAACTGGTGGATAATTTAAAGAATTACGGCCCCGGATTAATTTCCGTGGGTTTTAAGTTTGAGCCTGACGCGGGAAAGAGCAGGCTGATTGAAAAAGGCAATAAGCTGCTTAAACAGGCAGACCTGGACCTGGTAGTTGCAAATTCAAATAAAAATAAGGCTTACCAATCTTATATATTAGACGGGAAAAACAAATACGGCCCGTTTTTAAGTAAAAGGGCAATGGCTGGCTCCCTGTCAAAGCTGGTAGAGAAAAGATTATGAAAAAATTATCATTACCTCCAAAGTTAGAGCGGGAAATAAATCTTTTTATTTTAAATTTAAAGAAAATTTACAAAGAGGATTTATTGAGCATAACCCTCTACGGGAGCGCTGCCAGTTCAGAATTTGCCCCTGCGTATTCAAACC
The DNA here is from genome assembly GCA_028715095.1 of Candidatus Omnitrophota bacterium. GTDB lineage: Bacteria > Omnitrophota > Gorgyraeia > Gygaellales > Profunditerraquicolaceae > UBA6249. Next base: position 1,798 of record JAQUSM010000050.1, on the reverse strand, counting down.
TGAATATTCTTGTTATCCTAAAATCCACGGCCTTGTCTGAACTCAAGAAAGCTACCCGGGAAGTTAATAAATTCAGGAATCTCAACGCGTTATTTCTTACTGAAGAATATATTTCCTCCTCTTTAGATATATTCCCGATTGAATTCCTGGACATGCAGGAAAATTACATAGTTCTATATGGCAAAGACTCCTTGAAGGATCTTTGCATTGATTTGAAAAATTTAAGGTTTCAATGTGAACAGGAACTGAAAGTAAAGGTGCTGGGCTTAAAACAATTATACCTGGGCCTGAATGATCATCCGGCAGCCCTAAGAGAACCGTTGATCAGAACCTTTACTTCAGTATTGCATATTTTAAGAAATGTATTGCGCCTTAAAAACAAACTGCCCCCTTATAAAAAAGAAGATTTGCTTAAAGAACTGGCGGTACATTTTAAAATAGGGCTTAGCCACTGGGAAAAGATACTGGCTTCTAAACTAAAGAAAATAAGAATCGGCAACAAAGAGACAGAGGAATTATTTCTTGTTTTTGTAAATGATTTGGAAGAAATTATCCGGACAGTTGATGCTTTATAGATTAATATGCAGGCTGTGCTTATTTTTTGTCCTTTTATCCGGTGCATTGGTAAGGCCTGTTTTTTGCGAAGATAAAATACCCAGCCCCGAAGGGTGGGTAAATGATTTCGCGGGGATTATCAGCAAAGAATATACTGACAAACTAAACAACCTGATTGCTGAATTAGAAGAGAAAACCACCGCGGAGATTGCCGTAGTCACTGTAAAATCGATTGCGCCCTACGATGAAAAGGAATACGCGCGTCTGCTCTTTGACAGTTGGAAACCAGGGAAAAAAGGCAAGGATAACGGGGTTTTGATACTTTTAGCGCTAAAAGAGAGGCGCTGGAGGATTGAAACCGGCTATGGAATTGAAGGAATTATCCCCGATGGCTTATGCGGAGAGATTGGACGCAATTTTATGGTACCATATTTTAAATCCGGGGATTATTCTAAAGGATTATACCTGGGGGCAGCTAATGTCGCATCCAAAATATCTGAAAGCTACAATTTATCCCTTGATAACTTAAACGATATAGAGCTTAATAAGCAAGGGACAAGAAATGTCCCCATGGAACCGTTTCTCTATTTTTTTCTTCCCGTGTTTTTTTGTTTATGGAATATCCCCTGGCCAATTTTTATCGGGCTGCCGTTTACCCTGATGTTCATACTGGGATATTCCAGAAAATCGCCTGCCCTGGCTCTGCTTATTTGTTTAGGGTACCTGGTAGCAATGTTTTTTAGGTTTAATATCTGGCAGGGAATGCGCTCTAAAAAAAGGGTTAGTTTCTGGCATATTTTAATATTTGGATTACCTTCATCCGGTCCCGGAAACAGCAGATGGTCAAGCGGAGGTTTTGGAGGGGGTTTCAGCGGTGGAGGAGGTTTTGGAGGCGGTGGCGGCGGAGGAGGAGGCGGTGGCGGCGGTTTCTAAATAACTTACTTTCTGGAGGGAATAATTATGAAGAAAATATTACTTGGTCTGGTAGCAGCGGCAATATTAATTATTATCACTTTTATTGGTTCATATAATTCGATGGTCTCAAAACATGAGATTATCACAGCTAAATGGGCCCAGGTAAACAACCAGCTGCAAAGGCGCAACGATTTAATCCCTAATCTGGTAAATACGGTAAAAGGCTATGCGGCCCATGAAAAGAATGTGTTTGAAGAAGTTACTAATGCCCGTTCGCAATGGGCTAAAGCAGGCTCGCTGGAAGAAAAGGTCAAGGCAGCTTCTGTAG
>JAQUSM010000049.1 GCA_028715095.1 Candidatus Omnitrophota bacterium | reverse complement strand
ATATGTTGGAAAAAACCAAAACTACCATGGCATAAAAGGTTACCCTGACTCCGAATTCCTCGCGGATTAAATCCGCCAAACCTTTCCCGGTGACTACTGCCATGCGGCTGCACATCTCCTGGATGATCACCAGGGCGATGATAATCGGAATAAATGACCATATCAGGGCATAACCGAAATGCGCTCCGGCAACCGAGTAAGTGGTAATGCCTCCGGCGTCATTATCCACATTTGCAGTGATAATTCCCGGGCCCATTACCGAAAGAAAAATTAATGTTTTTGCCCAGAAGCTTTTAAGATTTTTCATATTTTCTGGATTATTTTTATTTTCTTCAACCTTCGCCAGGCGAAAGAAATCAACTGGCTCAGGATATCATCAACGGTTATAATCCCCTGTAAAACATTGCCTTCGTCAACTACCGGTATGGCGAAGTATTTATATTTTTCCATCAAATAGGCAACCTCTTTGACGCTTGAATCCAAATGCACAAAATATGTCTTAGGGAACGCGGAGTTTAGTACAGGCTCCTGCGGGTTAGCCAGGATAAGCCTGCGGAAATTGGTCGCGCTGATAAGATGATGTGTTTCATCGATAATATAGATAAACTGGGCGGGTTCGGATTTAAATTTAAATTCCCTTATCTGGTCTAAGGCTGATTGGACAGTTGTTTCTTTTGTGAAAGCTATATATTCGGTAGTCATCAGGCCGCCGGCAGAATCCCCGGAATAACCTAAAAGCTGCGAAAGCCGCCTGGAATATTTGTTTTCAATCAAAGTCAGGATATGCTTGGTTTTCTCCCGCGGTAATTTCTCCAGGAAATCCGTGGCTTCGTCAGAAGGGATATTATTAAGCAGCTCGGATATTTCAAGATCATTCATTTCGCTTAAAATGGAATGCTGGGTTTTAAAATCAATATTGGTGAAGATTTTGGCCTTATTTGCCAGGTTCAAGGATTTAAAAAGAGCGATTTGATGGTTGGCATTTAAATCCAGGAAGATATCCCCTAAGTCTGCCGCGGGTATATTGGCAAGGTTTTTTTGCGGCACATCTATTTTTATGGTCATGCTTACCGGATTAATAGTCAGGGGCTGGATGTATTTCCAGGAGATTAAGCGTTCATCCGAAAGGTATTTTGCTTTGGGTCTAAAAACTTTTACTATCCAGTCAACGCTTTTTTCAAAACCCAGGCGCCTGAAAAGCCCGCGGGTGCCGATATCGACATGAGCGATCATCAGGGATTGTTCAACAGCCAATAACTGGATATCGTTTACGCGGATAACTTTATGGTTATGGGTATCTACTACCTGCTGGTCTAATATATCGCGCCTTAAGGTAAGCTCTTTTCTTTCGTCGTGGATTTCTCCGAAATTTATCCTGGATTTATCAATTCTTAGCCGCGCCTCATCCTTGTCCAGCCTTTCTATGTCTTTCCAGTCTATCAGGGCGTATTTTCTGTTGGGAAAACCTTTGCGGATAATTAATCCATTTGAAAGCGGATATACCTGGGAAGGCTTGACTACGATATCATAGATCTCCCCGACTTCCCTGTCTTCATTATCAAAAACAGGCCGGTCCATTAATCGCGAAAAGAATATGAACATCTTCGCGGCGGAAATATTTTTTTGAAACTCTTGATTGAATATATTCATCAGAATATTTTTGCAGTTGCCCGGGGGAATTTTTTCAGTAACTCTTCCCCGCTCTTCTTGCCAAGGACAAATACCGCCGTAGACAAGGCGTCGGCCTCTATTCCCGAATCGGTAACTACTGTTACGGAAGAAACTCCGCTTGAAACAGGATATCCGGTTTTTGGGTCAATGATGTGGCAGTAACGTTTGCCGTTTTTAAAAAAGAACTGCTCGTAATCACCGCTTGTGGATACGGATTTATCCTTTAGTTTCAGGACTCCCGTGATCTCCGGTTTGCGCGGGTTTTGGATAGCTACCTTCCAGGGGGAACCGGATTTTTCCCCTAAAGCGTAAACTTGCCCTCCGGCGTTAATCAGGCAGCTGTCGATATTATTTTCTTTTAAAATCTTAACACAGCAATCCAGCGCTAATCCCTTGGCTATTGCCCCCAAATCAATCTTCATGCCGGGAAATTTAAATTCTACCACATTATCATTTTCATGCAAAATAATTTTATCGCTGCCTACGAGTTTTAATGTAAGCTTGATTTTATCATCGTTGGGCACTACGTGTTCCTGGTTGGTGAATCCCCAGAGGTCAGCCAGCGGAGCAACGGTAATGTCAAAAGCCCCGCCGCTAGCCTGCCAGAATTCTTTTGATTTTTTTATAATATAAAAAGTATCCGGGCTAACCTTCAATTTGCCTGTACGATTAAGTTGAGAGATCTCGCTGCCTTCTATATATTTACTGAGCAGGTTTTCGATACGTTTTACTTCAGCAAAGACTATTGCGCTGCTTCTTTTATCCGGAGAAATTACCTCCCAGAATGTCCCCATAAGCAGGCGGTTATCCCGGTAAAACCGGATAGCTTCTTTCCCGGGCAGGGCCGGTTTCTTAGAGCGTAACGCAAAATAACTTAAACTAATGCCCCATCCTATAAGCAAGAAGATAACCAGGTATCTGCGTGTTTTTGGACTAAAAGCCATATGTTTTTTAGAGCCTCAATTTATAGCTTGATTCAATTGTTTTTACCAGATCGACCAGGAGCCTGTTGGTTGGTACGGCAATTCCCAGTTCCTGCCCCAGCCGCACAATTACCCCGTTAATAAAGTCAATCTCCGTGCGTTTCTTTTTCAGGACATCCTGGAGCATTGAAGAAATATTCCCGGATGTGCTTTCGCAAACCGCTTCGACTTTTGCCAGGGGGTCATCATAAATTAGTTTTATGCGTTTTCTTTTGGCGATACGGGTTGCCTCGGTAACGGCGTCCCTTAAAATCCTTTTTGTCCCTTCGAATTCCGTAAGCCTGCCATTAGGCAGGCGGGTAATGGCGGTTAAGGCGTTAATTCCCACGTTGATGATCAATTTTGACCAGGCAAGGCCTTTTATATCGCGCGATAGTTTTGTTTGCAGTCCTGCCTTATTAAATACTTCGCGGATACTGCGTATTTCAACCGGCATCTTGCCGTCTATCGTGCCGATAATGGTTTCTCCGCGTCCGGCATGGCGGATTTTGCCTGTTTCGATTAAAGTAGCTCCTTCGCTGGTGGCGCCTCCGATTACTTTGTCTTCTCCGGCTAATTCAGAGATAATCTCAATATTTCCGATTCCGTTTTGCAGGGTCATTATCTTGGTATTCTCTTGTATAAGCGGTTTAATCTGTTCAACTGCCTGTTTGGTGTGGAATGATTTTACGCAGATAAGTATAAGATCGGCTTTAGGGATATCTTGTACGCTGGCCGTAGTCTTTGGTTTTGCCTGCCAGGAGCCGGATACCCCTTCCAGGGAAATCCCGTCTTCATTTATCTTGGCGGCGTTTTCCTTGTTTTTATCCAATAACCAGACTTCTTCCTTTGATTTTGATAAAAAAGCAGCAATCAGGCATCCCATCGCTCCCGGGCCGACAATGACTATTTTCATGCAGCCACCTCCAGTTTGTTCAGCAGCCTTTGGCTTTTTAGCTCTTTTCCCAAATGAAAACTTAAGAATGCATTCAGGATTATATCCAGTTCTTTTTTTATCTGTGGGTTCATCCCCAGGTTGAGGCTGGCGTTGAAGTTGTTTCTTTCAATGTGCAGCACAGTAGCGATAGTCCCGCGGAATATCAGGCGGCTTGCGGGGTCTTTCTGCATGCAGCGCGGGCAGAGCAGCCCGCCTAAAGAAAGGCTAAAACGTGCCTGGCCGCTTATTATATCCCCGCAGGAAACGCAGGAATCAAAGTGAGGCTTAAACCCCGAAAAGTTAAGCATTTTGATTTTGAATATGGTTGCTATTTTAGCCGGGTTATAATTGGTTTCCAGTTCTTTAAGGCTGGTCAAGGCGAGGTTAAAGATATCTTCATTTATATCTTCGGCCTGCATAATGGAATTAATCAGCTCCATCATGAATCCTGCCTGGGTTGTTTTTTCGACGCTGGAGCGTATCGGGGTGAAATTATCCAGTTTGTCCGCCTGGCTTACCAGGTGCAGGCTTGAGTGGGTCTTTCTGTAAAAGATAATTTCATTTAAAGAAAATGGCTCTAAATTGGAAGCGAACTTTTCCGGATCGCTGCGTATTCCTTTAAGCAGCCCGCTAAGCTTTCCAAACTCTTTGGTATAAAAATCTACGATTATCGAGGTTTCGCGGATATCCCTCTTGTTTAAAACCAGGGCTTGCGCCCTATCTATCGACATATTCTTTTTCCTTTTTACGCATTAGCTGCATTTCTGTTTTAGTGTGGTCAGCAAATCCCAATACATGCAATATGCCATGGGCGACATAAAGCAACAATTCATCTCCTGCTGTAGTTTTGAAGCTCCGGGCGTTGGTTATCGCAGTGTCTGTGGAAATTACGATATCGGCCAGAAGGCTGCTTTTGGTTTTTTTATTGTTTAAATTGAAAGCTAACACATCGGTTGCGCTATTGGCCTTTAAGAACCTGAGGTTAAGTTTTTTAATCAGTATGTTGTCCGTAAAACAAATATTGATAAAGCCGTTTTCTTTAAAACCCTCCCCTTTGATAATTTTAAGAATAAGTTTTTTTACGCGAATTTTAGGGATCGGCAGTCTATTTTGCAGGTTGTTTATGGTTATATTCAGCATATCTAAAATTGACTGGCGAAAGGCGAGCGGTAATCACCTCAGGAGTAGTTTACCCGGCTGTGATATATGCCGCTTAATATCTTGGTAAAGACGCTGGAAATTTTCTCTATATCTTTTAAGGTAAGCTCGCATTCGTCAAGCTGCCCATCGATAAATTTATTGTTTATTACCTTGCGTACTACCTCTTCGATTTTTACAGGGGTGGGGTCTTTTAAGGTGCGCGTGGCTGCCTCAACCGAGTCGGCCAGAAGCACGATAGCTGTTTCTTTGGTGTTTGGTTTTGGGCCGGGATAACGGAATCCCTCTTCGGTTACTTCCTGATTTTCTTCTCTGCCCTCCAGGGCCCTGCGGTAGAAATAATAAACCAGGCTGCTCCCATGGTGCTGCTGGATGAAATCCCAGAGCACCGGGCTTAAAGAGTATTTTTTAGCCAGGTCCAGCCCCTCTTTTATATGGTTCATGATAATCAGCTTGCTCATCGTGGGTGAAAGTGTATCGTGTAAATTTTTCTTTATCTGCTGGTTTTCAATAAAATACTCCGGTTTTTGGAGCTTTCCGATATCATGATAATACGCTCCAATCCTGGCTAAGAGGCCATTGGCCCCTATGGCGGTGCAGGCTGAATCGGATAAGTTACCGACAATAAGACTGTGGTGGTATGTTCCCGGAGCTTCAAGGACCATGCGTTGTAAGATCGGATGGTGGGTGTCTGCTAACTCCAGAAGGCTGATATTGGTTACTGTACGCAAGAGGTATTCGAATACAGGCAGGATTCCCAGGACAATAATCCCGCAGACCAGGCTATTAATCAGGATTATTAAATATCTTTCAGGCTGGTTTATCCAGAAGTGCTCAAGCAGGATAAGGCTTAGCAGTTGAATTAAACCGGCTATAAGCCCTGCCTGGATGACCGTGGTGCGTTTATGCGCTTTATTTAATACCAGTATTGCAGTTGAACAAAAGATCATAAAAATAAAAAAGGCTTTAAATGGCTCTGAAGTTAAAGAGGAAAGCGGCAAAGAGGTCCCCAGCGACAAGAAGTAAGCTACTTCAAGATTGTTGAATAATAATACGCTAAGCATGGGGATAATCGCGATGGGGATAAAGTAAAAAGACAGGCCGTGTTTAAGCAGGGCATGCCCAATAGCGAAAGAGATAAGGAAAAGAAAGCTTAAGTTGCTTAAATTAGCGCCCTTGATTTTAGAAAACTTCCTGTAAAAAGAAAGGTATAGAATGATTAAAAAAAGCGGGATAGCCAGGTTTACGCGGATAAGATAGCTGAAAAGGAAAATAAAAACACAAAGCCCGGCAAGCAGGAAATTGTTTTTAGCGAACAGTCTTCTCATAAGCTTCAATTATTCTTTGTACCAAGGCGTGCCTGACTACGTCAGAACCGCTAAAATAAATAAATTTTATGCCTTTAATCTCTTTAAGTATATCTTGTGCCTGAAGCAGCCCGATGGGCCTGGCATTGGGAAGGTCGCTTTGGGTCATGTCTCCGGTGATCACCGCCTTAGAATCAAAACCCAGCCGGGTTAAAAACATTTTCATCTGTTCGGCAGTGCAGTTTTGCGCTTCATCAAGGATGATAAAGGCGTCATTAAGCGTCCTGCCTCTCATATAAGCAAGCGGGGCCACTTCGATTATCCCGGTTTCTATGTATTTCTCAATGCGTTCAGCCTCCATCATATCGTACAGGGCGTCATAAAGCGGCCTGAGATAAGGCGATATCTTTGCCTGCATATCTCCGGGTAAAAAACCCAGGGATTCGCCTGCTTCTATAGCCGGGCGGGTTAAAATAATACGCCTGACCTCCTGTTTTCTTAGCGCTTCTACCGCGCAAGCCATAGCTAAATAAGTTTTTCCGGTTCCGGCCGGGCCAATGCCAAAAACAATATCGTGTTTCTTGATTGCTTCGACATATTCATTCTGGCCGGCGGTCTTTGGTCCGATGTGCTTGCCTCCGGAGGTGCGCGTAATCCCGGTGTCCAGCCCGGTGATTTGTTGCTTTGGGTTGTTAGTTTTAAGGTTAGATATTAAACAGGAAAGATCGCTTCTGCCTATTTCTTCGTTTCCCGAACGCAGGCCATCAAGCAGGTGCTCTACCAGCTGGCCTGCTTTTTTGATATTTGCGGCAGTACCGCTAATTTTCAAGTAATCTCCGCGCAGGGTGAGTTTTACCTTAAGCTCTTTTTCAATGCTGCGCGTATTGAAATCATGGGCCCCAAAAAACCCCTGTGCTTCCTTTTGAGATTCAAATTTTATTATTTTGTCCACTATTTGAGGTTTTCTTTTGGTTCTGCCATACTCACAGGTTCGGCTTTTAACTCCGGACCGGAGGGTATTTTTAAGATCTGGCCGGCATAAAGTTTATCCGGTGAACGTAAAACATCTTTATTCGCCTCATAAATCTTCATCCATTTCTTGGTGGTGCCATAAAATTTCCTGGAGATTTTTTGCAGCGTGTCATTTTTACCTACCGTATA
>JAQUSM010000048.1 GCA_028715095.1 Candidatus Omnitrophota bacterium | reverse complement strand
GATGTCTAGCTAAGGGAGAGTTGGCAGAGCTGGTTGAATGCGGCGGTCTCGAAAACCGTTGTCGTCGTAAGATGACCGGAGGTTCGAATCCTCCACTCTCCGCCAGTGTGATTTTTATCAGATTTTTTGAAATATAGATTTGGAGAGGTGGCTGAGTGGTCTAAGGCGCACGCCTGGAGAGCGTGAGAGCCGCAAGGCTCCCAGGGTTCGAATCCCTGCCTCTCCGCCAGCAGGGAAAGGGCGCTGCTTCTAATAGACGACGGAAGGTTCCTTCCGTCGAAAAAATGAGGCGGCGCTCTTTTAAGATAAAGTTCGAAAGGTAAAGATAGGGTGCGGCTAGAGATTATAAATAATAACGCAAGCGATGAAGGGGATTGTTTAGTTCTGGGAGTGATTATTTGATGAGTAAAAAACGCGTTATAATCGTAATTGTTATATTTATTATTTTTGGTTTTAAGGCCATCAAAGACGCGCGTCCCATATCTAAGTCAATCGACATCAGCGGTGATTATGTCACTATACGCTACGCAGATACGTTCATTAAGGCGAAGATGAAGCCGGAAGCAAAAGAGGGTTTTTTGGTTAATAATGGGTTTGAAGGCAAAAAAAGCGACGGATGGTTTTTTGTGATTCCCATGGAACAAGCAAAAGCCATGAAGGCTACTTACGGTGATTTTGTACATTGTAATTCTCCGGGAGCTTCTGCTGGGAAAGAAAGCCTTCAGATGTTGATGCTTTTTACCGCTGAGCAACAAACGCGCGAGAAGATTAAGAAAGTAATCAAAAGATCTCTTAATTCCCCGATTGTTGAAATAAGAGGGTCGAGATTAGAAATCGAAGAGCATCTCGTTGGAACCACAAAATACAGCCAATTCGATCCGAATATGCCAGAAAACTATTACTTAATAAAAGACATCCGTATAACACAGGAATATTATCAATAAAGGAAACCGTAGATTGACTTTTGATAAAATGCCACTATTGTAGAATAGAGAAGTATCGATCGGATAGCCTAAGCAAGCATAAAGAACTGTACGATTTATGTATACCAAATGAAGTTGCTTAAACGTAACTTCTTGAGTATAATGACATTGGAGACAATGGGGCTTAATTCTCCCTGCCTCTTTGCTGTACTTTTGTAACTCATTATCTTTAGAAGGTTATAACGCCACTAACAAGTGGCGTTTTTTTATTTGGCTTTAGCAGTCAACATTGACAACAATAAATGGACTTGACAAAATACGAACTTCGATGTATTATTGGCATATGCTAGGAAATAGCAAGACAAGCCGGGGCAGGCCAAGAAAATGCCGTTGTGTCAGGGGGGAGCCTAGGGTGAAGTATTTTAAACCTCGGGGGATACCTTTGATTTCGCTTGAAGAGGTTGTCCTGACTGTTGATGAGTGCGAGGCATTATGTTTTGCGGACCGCCAGGGCATGTATCAGGCTGACGCGGCAAAGAAAATGAGAATTTCTCGCCAAACCTTCGGCAATATCATTGAATCTGCCCGTAAAAAAACAGCCGAGGCAATTCTTTGCGGCAAGGCTATACGTATAGGCGGAGGAGCATACACGGTTTCGAATGTAAAAAAACAAAAAGGAAGAAAACATGCGTAAAGAAAAAGCAAGAAACCATTTTTTAGGCAAGAATGGGCATGTAAAGCTTAACTGCGCTCAGTCGGTGGTCAAGGCATACCATGATAATTTTAACGTTCCAATAGAGGAAATTGATGCGTTTGTTAATTTTGGCGGCGGTAAGGCCCCGGAAGGCAGGTGTGGAGCGTACCATGCCGCCTGGCATTTATCCTCAAAGAAAAACCATCTTAAGATTAATCAGCTTGAGCAGGACTTTATTAGTGCCGCCGGTTCTCTTAAATGCAAAGAGATCCGCAGCCAGCGTAAACTTTCCTGCTTGGGGTGTGTTGAAAAGGCTGCGGATTTTCTTGAAAAGATTTAACCTCTTTAAGCAGAAACATGGGATGCCAATTAAGGTTTATAATGATATTTGCCAGGCTGTTATTATAACCAAGAAAGGGGAGGTAAAATGAAATTATGTATTCCTACAGAAACAAATGAAGGTAAGAACGCAAAGGTTTATGGTCATTTTGGCAGTGCGCCATATTTTACCATCGTAGATACAGAGAAAGATTCCATTGAGATCATTAACAATGCCAATCAACATCATGCGCATGGCATGTGTCAACCCATGAATGCATTGATGGGGAAATCGATTGATGCTGTGGTAACCGGTGGGATGGGGGCTAGGGCGGTTCAAGGGCTTAATCAGGGCGGGATTAAAGCTTATCGGGCTATCCCGGGAACAGTTGCAGATATTGTAAATCAGTTTACCAAAGGCGGGCTTGAGGAGATAACCGTCCAGAATGCCTGTACCCAGCATGGTTGTCATTAAGGATTGCAATTAAGACAGGTGTGCCAAATAGGTTGCGTTGCCGTAGTTTCTTGAGTATAATGACATTGAATAAATTCAGGATTAATTCTCCATGCCTATCCGCACAAAAAAACAACTGATCAGCGAAATCAACTCTTTGCAGAAACATTTAGAAGAATGCAAGAAGCTGGAATTGCGCCTGGGAACTAAAGATAAGGAATTGAAAGAATGTATCAGGAATCTTGAGGAGCGGGTTGAATGCCGGATATCGGCGGAACGGATTATTAATAAGCAGCTCCGCGGCGAGATTGAAGAGCGCAAGAAAATTGAGTCTGAATTATATATAACAAAGCAATTCCTGGAAAATATTGTCAACGGGATCACCGAGCAGATTATGCTTGTTTCCAAAGATTTTAAAATACTCTGGGCAAATAAAACATTTTTAGAGCAATTTGGCTGCACAATGAAGGAGTTGGCAGGGAATTATTGTTACGCGGTTACTCACAACTTGCAATCCCCATGCCGGGCGCCTCACGATACCTGCCCTGTTTTTAAGGTCTTGGAGGCCGGGGTTCCTATTAAGGAAATACATACCCATTACGGGCCTAATGGGGAGTTTTTATCAGAGGTCAGCGCTTATCCGATTAAAGATAAAAAAGGCGAGATTGTTGAATTTGTGCACATAGCGCGGAATATCAGTAAGGAAAACAAAGCCCAGCCATAATGTTAAACAGCGGAAAAAAATATTTATTTTTATTTAGTTTATTTTTAATTACAGTTTTGTCCGCATGCGCCGCAAGGATAAGCGGCACAGTAACAGCGCCAGCTGTCCAGCTTGAGCAATTCCTGCCCGGGACCCTGCAGAATCCGATTATTGATAGTAATATGTCATTGTCTGATGCCTTGAGAAAAGAAGCGCCTCCTGAGTTTAAAAAGAGACAGAGGATTGTAGATTTGCTGTATTATTCATTTGACGGCAAGATTCACAAGGGCCAGCTTGTTATAGAAGAAAGGCTTGTCGGGGATATCCTGGAAGTATTCCGGGTTGCTTTTGAGTGCAGGTTCCCTGTCACTTCGGTTATTCCCATTTCCCATGACCGTTTTTTTAAGAATGGAAAATGGAACGAGGATGATCTTTCCATGTTGGCAAATAATACCTCCGCTTTCAATTATAGATTAGTAACCGGAGGAAAATCTCTTTCTAAACATGCTTATGGTTTTGCTATTGATATTAACCCAGTTCAAAATCCTTATATTAAAGGAGATATCGTGCTGCCTGCCGGTGCGGTATACGATACAAGCAAACCGGGAACGCTTAGCCTTGATTCACCTGTTGTGCAAACTTTCCTGCGCCTGGGATGGACCTGGGGAGGGAACTGGAAATCTTTGAAGGATTACCAGCATTTCGAGAAAGTCCTGAAATAAAATTTGAATTAAAATTAAAAGATTGAGGAAAACGGATTAAATGGTATAATAGATAAACATATAAAATATAAAGTTTAGTAAACTGACAGCCGTAAAGGGCAGGAAAATTAACCTTTATGGCTTTTTTGTTAGATCAGATTGAGCGCAGAAAACGGAAGGTAATCTTATGAAAATTGAATTTAAAGGTTTATCATTAGGTAATTTAAGAATAGGGCTGCCGATTATCCAGGGCGGTATGGGGGTGCGCGTCTCTTCATCTTCATTGGCTTCGGCAGTATCCAACGAAGGGGCCCTTGGAGTGATTGCCGCGGTGGGGCTGGGAGAGGAATGCGGTGAAGAGAAACGTGATTATAAGATGCGTTCGCGTGCGGAACTGACAAATATCATCCGCCAAACCAGGGGTATGACCAAAAACCCGTTCGGCGTAAATATTATGTGTGTTCTTACCAACTATGATGAGTTGGTAGAGGCGGCTCAGGCTGAATCCGTGGATGTGATTATTTCCGGTGCCGGCCTGCCGTTACGTTTGCCGGCTTTGATTAAGAATAGCCAGACCAGGCTTGTCCCGATTGTTTCAAGCGCCCGGGCAGCAAAGATTATTTGCAGTACTTGGTCTAGAAGATATAATCGCCTGCCTGATGCTATTGTTGTCGAAGGCCCGCTTGCCGGAGGGCATCTGGGGTATAGTTTGGCCGAGCTTGCCGATACAGAGAATTTTTCTTTAGATGGAATCTTGAGTGAGGTATTAGCGGTTGCTCGCTCTTTTGAGAATGACAAATCACGTATTCCTGTGATTGCCGCAGGAGGGATATTTGACGGTAAAGATATTGCCAGGGTTATGCGTTTAGGCGCCAGCGGTGTACAGATGGCTACGCGTTTTGTTTGTACGCATGAATGCGATGTATCTCTGAAATATAAAGAGGCATATATCTTAGCCAAAAAAGAGGATATTGTGGTTATCCAGAGCCCGGTGGGAATGCCGGGGAGGGTTATCCGCAATGAATTTGTTAAGAAGGTTACTGAGGGGGAGCATGTAGCTTTTGGTTGTGAATATAAATGTTTGTATACTTGCGATACCAAGAAAGTTAATTATTGCATTGCCAAGGCCCTGTTGAATGCTTACAGAGGGGAATTGGATAAGGGATTTGCCATGTGCGGCAGTAATGCTTACCGGATCAATAAGATAGTTTCAGTTAAAGATTTGATCTCTGAACTTGTTATGGAAACAGAAGCTTGTTTAAACGCTCCTTCTTTGCAATCTGCTACAGAATTTCCTCCCAGCCTGGCTGCTGCCCATCCAGCTTTGTTGTGATGCAGAATCAGTCATTGACAAAAACGCCATTGTGGAAGTACAATAAGAAAAATTACTAAGGAAACCAGGATACAGAGAGCCTGGTTTTTTTATTATTATGCCTAAACTTAGTTATCAGATCGCAAAGTTTTTCAAGCTCAAGGAATTAAATACCTGTATCCGCACAGAAGTAATTGCCGGCCTGACTACTTTTATGACCATGGCCTATATTATTTTTGTGAATCCGGCGATGATCTCCCAGACAGGCATTGATTTTGGAAGCGCGATGATAGCGACTTGTGTTTCCGCTGCTGCAGCAACAATTATGATGGGGCTATATGTCAATTACCCGATAGCCCTTGCCGCCGGAATGGGGGAGAACGCGTTTTTCACTTATACAGTATGCCTTACGATGGGCATAAGCTGGCAGACCGCGCTAGGCTGCGTTTTTATCGAAGGCGTAATTTTTGTTATTTTAACCTTAACCAAGTTCAGGCAGAAGCTTATTGATATCATCCCGGCCTCGATCAGATACGCCACCGCCTGCGGCATAGGTCTGCTTATTGCTTTTGTCGGGCTTATTGACGCCGGATTTGTTGTGGGGCATCCTGCGACATTGGTTACTTTGGGAGATATAATCAGCCCGCCGGTAATAGTGGCGGTATTCGGTTTGATAGTAACCGGCGTGCTGCTGGTTAAGAAGATCAGGGGAGCGATACTTTGGGGGATGTTAATTACGGCTGTGGCCGGTATATTCTTGGGTGTGGTTAAATTCCAGGGCGTGGTATCTATGCCTCCATCAATGGCGCCCACATTTATGAAGCTGGATATAAAAGGGGCCTTAAACCTGGGGTTGGTATCTATTATATTTATATTTCTGTTTATGGATTTATTTGATACGGTCGGCACCCTGGCAGGGGTAGGGGAAATGGCTGGATTCATGAAGAACGGAAAACTTCCGCGCGCAGGTAAGGCAATGTTAACAGATGCGGTAGGCACTTGCGTGGGCGCGGTTTGCGGCACGCCTACGATTACCGCTTATATTGAGAGCGCTTCCGGTATTGCCAGCGGCGGCCGTTCGGGGCTTTCCAGTGTTATTACGGGAGCAGCGTTTTTAGGCGCGCTATTCTTTTTTCCGTTAATAAAAATGATCGGAGGGGGTTACCAGTCGGCCAATGGTTTTGTCCTCCATCCGGTTACCTCTCCGGCCTTGATTATCGTCGGGAGCATGATGCTGCATTCCGTAACTAAAATAGACTGGAATGATTACAGCGAATCCATCCCGGCTTTTATAGTAATACTCATGATGCCTTTGACTTTCAGCATCGCTACCGGAATTGCCATGGGTTTTGTAAGTTACGCGGCGCTAAAATTATTAAGCGGCCGCGGGAAAGAAGTTTCCTGGCTGGTTTATTTACTGGCTTCGCTTTTTATTTTAAGGTTTGTCTATCTTAAGGCAATGTAGGGAAACAATGAAATCTCCTGTGTGGCAAAAATTATTTTATTTAGTTGTTTTAGGGTTCTTTGCATTCCGTTCTTCCGCGGCAGCGGAAGAATTCGGCAAGGTTACAATCGGCAATTGGGGATTTAAGGCCGGCGTTGACGAGCGTTTCCGCTATGAATACAAGCACGATTTTGATTTTAATAAGAGCTCTAAGGATAATGGAAGCTTATTATTTAACCGGGTTATAGTTAATGCCAGGGCAACTTTAAGTAATAGCCAGGGTAAGAATAAGATAGGTGTATTCATTGAAGGGCTTGATGCGCAGGTGGGGGGATATCAGCTTAAGCCTGTGAAAAACCAGAAAGACAATTTTGATTTACATCAAGCTTACCTGGATTTCTATAATATGCTGGATTCTGCCCTTGATTTTAGAATAGGCAGGCAGGAGATTAAATATGGCGCCGGCCGTTTAATCGCCGCCCCAACCTGGTCTAACAGGATCCGCTCTTTTGATGCGGCTGTATTGCATTACCACCCGTCGGAACTATATGCCGATATTTTCTTTGGGGCCGATGTTAAATACGACGATAATAATTTTAATTACATCCAGCATAAAGAGAAAATAATGGGGATATACGGGGGGTATCAGAAGAGCAAAAATTCACCCAAGGTCGAGTTCTATTTTTTGCCTCAACGTATAAGCAATACAGCAACCAAATCAACCCGCTATACTGCAGGAGCCAGATTGCAAGGTGAGGCCCCGG
>JAQUSM010000047.1 GCA_028715095.1 Candidatus Omnitrophota bacterium | reverse complement strand
TGCTTCTGCATGGCCTCCATGCTAAAGGTGTTCTCGCCGAAATAGGTAGATACCTTCTTGGGAGAATCCAGCTTGTCTAAATCTATGCTCTTGATCTTGAATAGGACTTTTTGCCTGATGCTCATATTATTCCTCCTGACATATTAAAAGTTAAATTATAACTCAATTATTCAAAAACAAAAGAGGCATCCTCATTAGTTATTAAGGAGAACGCCTCTGTTCTCTTACTTACATTGCTTAAAATTAAGCCATAAGATGCCTATAAATTAACTCACTAATAATACAAGTAAAAAATAACCTGGTTTGGTAACCAATTTTAACCGATAGCTACCGGGCCGCGCTCTTCAGTCCTGATGCGCACGCATTCATTTAAATCTAATACAAAAATCTTTCCGTCGCCTGCCTCGCCGGTTTTAGCGCCTTTGACAATCGCTTTAATCGCAGGTTCAACATAATTCTCATTTACCGCAATTTCAAGACGGATCTTCCGCAGCAGATTACCTGTTTCTTTGTGCCCGCGGTAAACTTCTGTAACCCCCATCTGGCGGCCGTGGCCAAGGACCTCGCTTACGGTAATCAGGTTGATTTCTGATTTATAGAGCTCTTCTTTTACCTCTTCCAATTTGTAAGGCTGGATTATCGCAATGACTAATTTCATCTTTCCCTCTCTTTCATTCCAGGACAGTATACGCCCGTTCATGATGCTGCGTAAGGTCAAGCCCCATGCTTTCGTCTTTTTCACTCACTCGCATCCTGAAAAACACATCAACAAGTTTATATATGATAAACGTGACTACAAATGTGTAAATTACCACAACTATGACCGCGAATAACTGGATAAAGAATTGCTTATAGTTGCCGTAAAATAAACCGTTAGCCCCTGCGCTATTGATTGCTTTTGAAGCGAACAGCCCTGTCAACAATGTTCCCAATATCCCGCCTACCCCATGCACGCCAAATGCGTCTAATGAATCATCATATTTAAATTTAGGCTTAGTAATGCTGACAGCTATAAAACAAAGCACGCTTGCTGATACGCCTATAATAATTGCCGACATAACACTCACAAACCCCGAGGCGGGGGTAACAGTGGCAAGCCCGGCGATAGAACCGGTTACCATGCCAAAAACCGTAGGCTTACCGTTGCGTATCCATTCTAAGAGCGCCCAGCTTAAACCCGCGGCTGCCGCAGCCGCGTTAGTTGCCACAAAAGCGTTAACAGCCAGGCCGTTTGCCGCCAAAGCGCTGCCGGCATTAAACCCAAACCAGCCGAACCAAAGTAAAGCGGTTCCCAAAACCACGAAAGGCAGATTATGCGGAGACGGGGTATGCTCCAGGTTCTTTCTTTTCCCCATAAAAATTGTAGTAACTAAAGCGGCGATGCCCGCGCTGGTATGCACAACTATTCCTCCTGCGAAATCAAGGACGCCTAAACTTTTAAGCCACCCTCCTTCCCCCCAAACCCAGTGGCAAATAGGATCATATACAAAAGTTGCCCAGAGCAGGATAAAAGCCAAAAACGCCGAGAATCTCATCCTTTCGGCAAAGGCGCCGATAATCAAGGCGGGGGTAATCACGGCAAACATCATCTGAAAGATCATAAAAGCCTGATGAGGTATGGTTGCAGAATAAGCGGCATAGGGCTCTAAACCTACTCCGGACAAACCCGCCCATTTAAAACCTCCCCAAAATACATTTCCCGGGGCAAAAGAAAGGCTGTAACCAAAAAACATCCAATGCAAAGATAATAAACATAACGCGATGAAACATTGCATCAAAACACTCAAGATATTCTTGCGCCTGACCATGCCGCCGTAGAAAAAGGCAAGCCCGGGAGTCATTAACATGACTAAAGATGTAGAAAATAAAATAAATACTGTATCAGCCCCATTGATCATAACTCCTCCTGGATTTATTTGCACAACTGGTTAACCAATTGTGCAAATGCCGGATAAAAGAAAAGGCGCCCATAACAACTTTTTTAAGTTGCTATGAGCGCCTACAATGCGCTATTTAACATAAACACTACCTTGTGCCTAAGCTTACTATTACAAGTAAGAGAAAAGCCAACCTGGTAACCATTAATTTAATTACCCGATAGCTACCGGGCCGCGCTCCTCTGTCCTGATACGCACGCATTCTTTCAACTCAAGGACAAAAATCTTGCCATCTCCCGTCTCACCGGTTTTAGCTCCCTTGACAATCGCTTTGATAGCCGGTTCAAGATAATTGTCATTTACGGCAATCTCCAGGCGCATTTTACGCAAAAGATTACCTGTCTCTTTAGCCCCGCGGTAAACTTCTGTAACCCCCATCTGGCGGCCGTGGCCAAGGACCTCGCTTACGGTAATCAGGTTGATTTCTGATTTATAGAGCTCTTCTTTTACCTCTTCCAATTTGTAAGGCTGGATTATCGCAATGACTAATTTCATAAAAACCTCCCCTTGGTTTTAGATACCGGTTCTCATTCTAAAACAGTATACGCCCGTTCATGATGCTGCGTAAGGTCAAGCCCCATAGCTTCCGACTTCTCGTCTACCCTTACGCCGATAAACAGGTCAACTAACTTATAAATAATAAGCGTCACCACTGAGGTATAAACGATTGTTACCCCCACTGCTGCCAGTTGGACTAAAAACTGTTTAGGATTTCCGAAAAACAGGCCATCAGCTCCCGCAGAATTAACCAGCCTAGAAGCAAACAGTCCCGTAGCCAAAGCCCCCCAGATCCCGCCTACGCAATGCACTCCAAAAGCATCCAGGGAATCGTCATAACCGAATAACGGCTTAATCACAGTCACGGCAATAAAACAGAATACGCTTACCAGCATGCCGATAATGATCGCTGGAATCACGCTGACAAAACCTGCCGCAGGCGTAATCGCCACTAAACCCGCGACAGCCCCGGAACATACGCCAAAGATCGTTGGCTTGCCGTTACGTAACCATTCAATCAAAGCCCAGCTCAAACCCGCAGCAGCCGCAGCTGTATTAGTTACCACAAAAGCATTCACAGCCAGGCCGTTTGCGGCCAAAGCGCTTCCGGCATTAAATCCAAACCAGCCGAACCATAATAACGCCGTACCCAGGACTACAAAAGGCATATTATGCGGGGTAGGAACATTCTTATCAAGATTAGAGCGTTTACCCAAAACAATAGCCGTAACCAAAGCCGCTATCCCGGCATTAATATGCACAACCGTACCTCCGGCAAAATCAAGCGCGCCTATATTCCTTAACCAGCCGCCCATACCCCAAACCCAGTGGCATAGCGGATCATATACAAATGTCGCCCAAAGTAAAGTAAAAACCAAAAACGCGGAGAACTTCATTCTCTCGGCAAAAGCTCCGATAATCAAGGCAGGCGTGATAATCGCAAACATCATCTGGAAAACCATAAACGCCTGGTGCGGGATTGTTCCGGCATAGTCGGCATATGGCTCTAACCCTACGCCATTTAACCCCAGCCACTGTAAGCCGCCCCAGAATCCTTTAGACGGAGCAAATGACAGGCTATAGCCGATTACCACCCACTGGATGCTTAAAACACATACGATAATGAAACATTGCATCAAAACACTTAAGACATTTTTACGCCTGACCATGCCTCCGTAAAAGAAAGCCAGGGCCGGAGTCATCAGCAATACGAGTGCCGATGACATTAAAACCCACGCCGTATCTCCCGCATTAACCATTTTCTCTCTACCTCCTTGTTAGTTATACATATGCTTACCCAATTGATAAAAAAACAGCCCAAAAACCGGCTATTTTTGCCACGTTTGTTATATTCCCAACTTCTCCTTAACGATTCTGGCGTAAAACCTGTTTATCCTGCCGGTCTTAAGCCACCTCTCCAAAGTCCCTATCTGAATATCAATTTTTTTGGATAACTCATACAACGTATATCCGTTTTCAATTTTCAAGTTCCTTATTTTATCGATCAATTCCTTATCTATCATATCGTTTTAAACGGCATTTTCCCCTTTTTCGCCGGTGCGTATCCTTAAAACATCATCAATCGGATAAACAAATATTTTTCCATCGCCGATTTCGCCTGTCCTGGCGACCCTGGCTATGGTATTTGTGATCTTATCCAGATCATCGTCTTTAACAACTATCTCAATCTTTATTTTTGGCAGGAAATTAACTTTATACTCTCTCCCGCGAAATTGCTCAACAAGGCCTTTTTGCCGGCCATGTCCTTCAATATGCGTAATCATCATGCCGGGGCAACCTAATTTTTCCAAAACTCCCATCATCTCTTCCAGCTTTTCTACCCGGATAACCGCTTCTATTTTTTTCATGCTTAAGCCTCCCTGCCGCTCCGCTTGCAGGCGGAGCAGCACAATTTTAAATTAATAAATTAATTTTGATTCGTTGTATAAAAGTTCGGGTAAGCCGGAGTTCCGTGTTCGGGTATATCCAGCCCTTTTAATTCTTCCTCGGGCGAAACCCTGATGCCAAAATATTTATCCATCAGTTTAAAGGCGATAAACCCAAGGCCAAAGGCCCAAGTTATGCATACTGCCGCTCCGATAAGCTGGGCAATCAGCTGTCCATAACCGCCGCCGTAGAATAATCCCCTGACTAACGGTTCGGAGGTTGTACAAAGGCCATATGTTCCATCCGCGAAAAGGCCTACGCTGATAAGGCCCCATACGCCGTTTATAGCATGCACGCTTACTGCCCCTACGGGATCGTCAACTCCTCTTGCTTCCCAGAAATATACCCCTATAACCACCAGCGTGCCTGCAACTGCGCCGATCACCACAGCTGCCCATGCCTCAATCCAGGCGCATGGAGCTGTAACAGCTACCAAACCTGCCAAACAGCCGTTCAACATCATGCCCACATCCCATTTCTTGGTCTTCATGAACACCAAAAGGATAGCAACCGCTGCCCCTGCTGCTGCCGCCAGGTTGGTATTAACGGCAACTACGGCAATCCTTAATTGATGCGCGGAGAAAGTGGAGCCCGGATTAAAACCAAACCAGCCAAACCATAATATAAATGTACCCAGCGCCGCGAGGGTTATGCTGTGCCCGGGGATAGCCCTTGGTTTTCCGTCTTTCCCGAATTTACCAAATCTCGGGCCAAGGACAAGAGCCCCTGCCAAACCGACAAAACCTCCTATTGTATGCACAACGCCTGAACCCGCAAAATCCACATGGCCTGCTCCAAAAGGAAGCTTAGCCAACCAGCCTCCTCCCCATACCCAGTGGCCATATATAGGATAAATAATCGCGCTTACCGCAAGGCTGTACAGGAAATAAGCTTTAAATTTCAAACGTTCCGCTACGGCACCGGAAACAATAGTTGCCGCGGTACCGGCAAAAACCAGCTGCCAGAAAAACATCAGGTATTTACCTACATCATAATTTGCCCCATGCAAAAACCAGCCTGTTGTGCCGATCAACCCTTTATAATCATTGCCCATCATAAAAGCAAATCCAATAGCCATAAAAACAAGAGAAGCCACAACAAAATCAATTGTATTCTTAGCCATAAGGTTAGTTGCGTTTTTAGCCCGGCAAAACCCTGCTTCTACCATGGCAAACCCTGCCTGCATAAAGAAAACAAGGAATCCGCAGACCAATACCCACACATAATCAATCGGCGCCTGCGGGTTCTGCGCGAGGGTTTCGGCTCCCGATGGGTCGGCAGCAAAGGCGGAAAAAGGCATTGCCATAACAACAAACAAACCTATCATAACAACCATTACCGCAGTTTTAGTACTGTCAAACCATTCTTTCAATTTCTCTCTCATAATTGGCCTCCCGTTAAACATCTTTTCCGCTTCCAAAGTTAAAATACATAGCTTAGATAAACTCCGCCGTATAACCTGTTTTTCTGGTTGCCGTTATTCTTATCGCTAAGATTACCCCAGGGCACGGAATAATTAATATTAGGCTTACAACTCAAATTCTTTAACAACGGGATAGTAACTCCTGCGCCTAAGGCCGCATCACCGCCTTTGCCGCGGTAATACTGTTTGTTATTGAGGCCTACATGGCCTGAAAAATCCAGGCTCATATTAAACCTGGACAAGACAAACGGTATGCTATGAGATAAATTAAGCACCGTATAGCTGCCTTCTCCGCCGCCATCCTCTTTCTTGCCGAAATCATAATAATAATAAATAGCCGGAGAAAGCAGTAATTTAGTAAAAGTTATCCCCCCATAAACTTCCCGGCTAAAGCCCCTGGGTGCCCCATCAGAAGGAGCGGCATCGGGGAAATCATAATAGGTAAACCCCGTAGAAAGGGCTACACTGGGAAAACTATAGGTATAATCAAGCAAATAGTCTGTTTCGCTGGATCTTAAGCTGTCCTTATTTTGCAGGTCATGATTAAGCCATATACCTACTTTTACCCTGCCAAACTTTGATTCCGGGCTGCGCACATAAAAACCCGGCTGCACTACGGCATCGCCATCCAGCATTATGCCTCTCCACATATATATGGAATTAAAAGCCAAATCCCCGGAAACTTCAAATCCAGATGTTGATAAAATACCGTCCAGCAATCCGCCTTCAGTTGCCTGTGCCGGACTAAATGTCAATACGCCTAAGAGTAAACTTAAGAGTAACCCCAATTTAAACCTTTTCATGATTACCTCCTTAAAAAGAGCAGGCGCCTAGCCCGCTCTTTTAAAAAACGGTTTAGACGCCTGCGTCTTTTGAAAACAAAAAAAAGCGTTCTATTCTTATAGAACGCCTATGTTTAATTCTCACACTTCAATGTGCCCTACATTAATACAAGTAAAGAATACCTGAAACTGGTAACTAAATTTTATCCAGGTGCTTTTGAGATTTGGCCCTGATCTTGCGCATCATCTTTACCACGCTGACATGCGATACACCCATACGCTTACCTATATCCCTGGTAGTCAGCCCCTGGCTGAAATAAGTAAGCAGCCTTTTTTCTCTTGGATTAAAACCATTATTCCTGATGCTTTGAGCTAAAAGCTTATTATGCAAATCCTGCCGGCAATCCTGGCAAGCCCAATATTCACCAAGGAGGTCCCCAATAGTAGCCTCATCATCAGTATTCAAGGCAGCATCGATACTGATAATATTTGAACGCTCATTAATCTTGCGTATATAGTTCTTCAGGTGGAAATAACACCCTTGCAAAATATAGCTGTCTGTTTTATCGCCAAGCTTACCCTCCAAGAAACTGCTCCAAAGATGGATTGTAGCCTCTTGATAAAGATCATCATGATTAAACGACCGGTAATGCCCGTTTAACCGGTAAGCAATCCTTTTTATGGTTGGCGATAACTTTTGGTGCAGCTCTTCAAAACACATATTTTAACCCTCA
>JAQUSM010000046.1 GCA_028715095.1 Candidatus Omnitrophota bacterium | reverse complement strand
GGGTTCGACTTAAGATATGTCGAATAAGAGCAGCATGCCGCGGAGGTAAGGTTAGCCGCGTTAACAACTCCTTACACAATTTAAACGCAAACACGCAAGTGTCACGTTTAGGAACATTGGTTCCGTCCTTTGGGGCAAGACCAATGTTCGTACCAGCCTTCGGGCTTAATTAAGTCCGAAGCCTCTAACCGTCCTGCCTACGGGATGGATTAGGGCCTAAGTAGGATAGTTCCGGCTTTTAGCCTTTGATGCCGGAGCGAAATTTAAAAGGCTGCCTCTTGCGTAATCCTGTCTACCGGAGTGCGCAAGATCAAGATTAATAGAGAGACTAAGCATGTAGCGGCTTTTATTTGATTACTTAAGGACTCCGGTTCAATTCCGGACACCTCCACCAAAATCTTGGTGGCCCTTGCTCGTCTAAAGACTCGCAAGGATTTCGCTAGATAAAAGATTAAGGTGCTTAATACTGAACGAACGTAATGCCGCGACAAGCGGCATAGCGAGTGAAAGTATCTTTGCATTATAAATATATGAAAACTAATAAATATCTAAAAACATTTTTTACCTGCGCAACTCTGCTTATTTTAATCAGCGGCTGCGCTACTGTCCCGCCGGCCAGCACTATCCCGGCTTATTCAATAAACGGCCTAACTTACTATCCGCTGATTAGTTTATGTGAGCTGCGCGGAGTTGATATGCAGTATGATACGCTTATAAGCACCGCTTATTTAAATAAAGATGCCAAGCGCCTGAATTTACGTGCAGGCGATACTTTGGTTTTAGTTAACGACAGCCCCATGCATTTAAGTTCGCCAATAGATATTTATCAAGGTACAATTGTTGTCCCCAGGCAATTTAAAGAGCAGGTATTTGATATCTTGTTCCCGCAGTCTGTTTCAACGTATCGCCAGCCGATCCGGGGAAAGGTAAAATTAAGCAAGGTAGTTATTGATGCCGGCCACGGTGGCAATGACCCCGGGGCGATAGGAAAAAACGGCTTAAGGGAGAAGGACGTAAATCTTGATATAGCAAGAAAATTAAGCGATCTTTTAAGGGCAGAAGGGGTGCGTACAGTGCTTACCCGTTCAAACGACAGGTTTATTCCTCTTTCTACGCGGGTAAGTATCGCTAATAAATCAGGAGCGGATTTATTTGTCAGTATTCATTCCAACGCCAACCGTTCACGTTCCTTGTGCGGTTTTGAAGTTTATTATGTTGCTCCCAGCGTAAGTGATTCCAAACGTGCATATATGACGGCAAAGAGCTCCTCCTTAAATCTAAAGAACGCCGTTATCACCAACAGCTCCCAGGATTTACAGGCGATTATCTGGGATATGATTTACACGAATAGCCGGGCGGAATCAATAGAGCTGGCGCATTCTTTGTGCAAGGTTATGGATTCCAGCGTTGACGCCAACATACTGGGGATAAAAGGCGCTCGTTTCCAGGTATTAAAAGGGGTGCGCACTCCGGGCGTATTGATTGAAGTCGGTTTTGTCTCAAACCTGAATGAAGAAAAATTATTAAGGACCAGCGCATACCGGCAGAAATTAGCCGAAGGCATACTGGAAGGCCTCAGGAATTATTCGCAGAATATGGCTTTAGTGGAGGTATCGGCAAGATGAAATCTATCGGTGTTTTTGATTCCGGTGTCGGGGGGCTTACGGTAGTTAAGGAGCTGATCCGGCAGCTGCCTAATGAAAATATAGTTTATTTCGGGGATACCGCCCGCGTCCCCTATGGGATTAAATCACGTGAGACAGTCATCCGTTTCTCTATCGAGAATATTTTATTTCTCTTAAAGCAGGATGTTAAGCTTATTTGCGTTGCCTGTAATACCGCTTCCAGTTTCGCGCTGCCGGTAATAAAGAATTATTTCCGCGCCCCGATTATCGGCGTGATTACCCCGGGGGTAAGAGAGGCGGTTTATGCTTCACAGAACAAGCGTATCGGTGTAATCGGGACCAAGGGTACGATTAAAAGCCGCACCTATGAAATGGAGATCAAGCAGCTTGACCCTAAGGCCAAAGTGGTTACGGCATCCTGTCCTTTATTTGTCCCTTTTGTGGAAGAGGGCTGGCTTTCCGGAGAGGTTGTTTTAAGCGTAGTAAAAAGCTATTTGAAACCCCTTAAAGACGCCGGGGTAGATACGGTGATCTTAGGCTGCACGCATTATCCTTTGCTTAAACCGGTAATTCAGCAGGTCTTGGGCAAAGATGTTATCTTGATTGATTCCGCCAAGCAGGTAGCTTGTGAAGTTAAGAAAATTTTAGCCAGTGAAGACCTGTTTAACCGCGGCAAGGGAGGCAAAAATGTTTTTTACGTCAGCGATAACCCCGAATGGTTTAGCGGCCTGGCGCAGCGCTTCCTGGGCAGTCCGTTAAGGAACGTGAAGAAGGTGAATAATGTATAGTTTAAAAGTAGAGGGTGTTTTTAGTTCCGCGCATAATTTGAGAGGTTATAAAGGCAAATGCGAGGATCTGCACGGACATAATTGGCGCGTTGAGATCTGCGTGCAATCCAAAACTTTGGATAATATCGGAATGGTTTTGGATTTTAAATATTTAAAAAAGAAATTAAATACGGTCCTGGAAAAGATGGACCATAAATATTTAAATAAATTAATTCCCTTCAAGAAGCTGAATCCGACATCCGAGAATATTGCCAAACATATTTATAATGAACTTAAGGTCCATATCCCCTTGCTCAAGAATGTAACTGTCTGGGAAAACAGCTCAAGCTCCGCCACATATGAAGAATAACAGGGCTAAACAGGCGGTGGTTCTTTTGTCCGGAGGCCTGGATTCTGCTACGGTTCTATATTTTGCTAAAGCAAAAGGGTACCTTTGCCATTGCCTGATCTTTAATTATGGCCAACTGCATAAAAAAGAGATTTACCGGGCTGTAAGAATAGCCAGGGCAGCCGGCTGCGCTTATAAAATCTTAAAGATAAATTTTCCCTGGAAAGGGTCTGCTCTCCTGGATCAAAAAATAAGAATTCCTGAAAAGGTTAACCGGGGCATCCCGGCTACTTATGTGCCGTCGCGCAATATCATTTTTTTAAGTTTTGCCGCTTCATTTGCCGAGACAATAGGGGCACAGGCGATTTTTATCGGAGCGCATGCCCAGGATTATTCCGGTTATCCGGATTGCCGTCCGGAATTCCTGGCGGCTTTTGGCAGGATGCTTAAGGCCGGCACCTGCTCAGGCCCCGGAATTTTGGCGCCTTTGCTGCATAAGAATAAATCGCAGATAATCCTTATGGGAGCTAAACTTGGGGTTCCGTTTGGATTAACCTGGTCATGTTACCGCGGAGAAAAAAATCCTTGCGCAAAATGCGACAGCTGTTATTACCGTGCCAAAGGTTTTAAGGGGGCGGGCTTAGTTGACCCGCTGATAAAAAAATGAAGGCAAAGATTGTCGAGGTTTTTGAAAGCATACAAGGAGAAGGCCTGTATTTGGGGGAAAAGCAGATCTTTGTGCGTTTCTTTGGCTGTAATCTAAGCTGCAGTTTTTGTGATACCAGGCCTGACCGGTTTATGGAGTACGATCCGCAGGAGCTCTTTAAAGAGATTGAACTTTATCAGGATAAGTATCACTCTATCTCTTTTACCGGCGGGGAACCTCTTTTATGCAAGGATTTCCTGAAAGAAATATTAGTGCTTACCGCCAAACACGGCCACAAGCATTACCTGGAAACAAACGGTACGCTAACGGCTGAATTGGAGGAGCTTATCGAATATATAGATTTTGTGGCGATGGATTTAAAACTTCCCAGCTCAACCGGAATGGGAGACCTCTGGGATAAACACAGGAACTTCTTAAAAGTTGCCCGCAGAAAAGAGGTATTCTTAAAAGCGATTATCTGCCAGTTGACCAAAGAAGAGGATTTAAAACAGGCGCTTGAGCTGATCAGGGGGGTAAGCCCGGGGAGTGTTTTAATTTTGCAGCCGAATAGCAATGAGCACCCGGGGCTATTGGACAAGAAATTATCCAGGTTTAAGGAGATCTGTGTCCAGGAGAGGGTCACTGCCTGCGTTATCCCGCAGATACATAAAATGATAGGAATAAAGTGATAAGGCTATTTAATTTAACTGCGATAATAAGCGTTTTTGTTTTAGGCGTCTGCGATCCGTTTATTTTTAAAAAGGCTGCTTTTTCTCAAGCCGAGGCCGGCAACGGGATAATTTCTTTTGAGCGTTCTCCTTTTGCTTTGAGTAACCCTAAAGTCCCTGACAGGCCTGTGCCTTTTTGGATGATATCGCTGCCTCCCGGTTATGACAGGCCGCAAGACGTTGTTAATGCCGGGGCCAGATGGGCCCGTTATGGCGGGTTGGAAGGCTTGACCTGGGACCTGGTGGAAAATGAGAGAGGCAGATATGACTGGTCCAGGACTGATTATATGTTTTCCGAAGCCGCTAAAGCCGGATTGAATTTAGTTGTAGTCGTGATGAATTGGAATCATCTTGACCAGCCTGATGTGCGTGCCGTTAATGGAGGGCTAAGCGTAAAGGCGCCCCATGATATGGCCGGATTCCTTAACTTTCTGGAAAAAGCAGTAGAGAGATACGATGGCGACGGCATTGATGACGCTTTAGGTTCTCCCGTAATAAATTATTGGGAAATAGAGAATGAAGTTGATTTTGATATTTTTTGGAGCGATACGCCTGAAAACTATGCCAGGTTGTTAAAGAATTGCTATAAAATCATAAAAAAGGCCAACCCTAACGCAAAGGTGCTTATCGCGGGGATGTCACATCAGCCTGATCTTGAGAAATCCCGCAGTTATTATTTTTCAATAATAAAAGAATTGGACAGAATAAAAGATAACCCTGATGATAAGTATTTTGATATTTTTAGTTTTCATCTGTATAACCTTAATCAAGATATAAATGTAATCCCGACCATGGATTCACATGTTAACGCAATAAGAGAAGGATTGTCGAAATACGGTTACTTTGTGCCTTTCTGGTTGACGGAGACAGGGGATTATTCAGGTTCGCCGCTTGCTCCGGCAGGGGCGCCTTCAACCTTTAAGCTTTTTACTAAGACCGAAAATGAACAGGCAGCGAGTTTGTTTAAAATATATGTATACTCTATTACTCATAATGTCAAAAAGGTGTTCTGGCTGACCTTGACTGAGTGGTCGGGTTACGCAGGGTTAAAGGACAATGTTTTTGATAATGTCGGGCTTATCAATAATCCTGAAACCGACGGTCAATCTCATAAGAAACTGTCCTATTACACCTATAAAAACATGGTTGAGATTCTGGATGGAAGCGATTTGGACGCTATCAGGGTAATCCAGGAAAAAGACGGAATTTATATCTATAGATTTATGAAAAATGGCAAGCCTGTCTGGGCTGCCTGGAATAATAATCCGCAAGAAAACCAGATCGTAATCTCAGGTATAACTTCAAAACAAGTAAAAATTACCGAGGCGGTTATGCGGTATGGATCTGGTTTTAAAACAAAGACAGAAAATGTAAGCGATGGCAGGATATCCGTGTCGCTGGGCAGTATTCCTGTATTGATAGGAGATAATTAAATGGAAAAGAATATTTCTTCGTATGAAGGACTGCAGAATAATGTCAGAGGATTAAAAACTCCCGAGATCGAGGTTTGGCAGAATCAGTATCCGGATAAGGTTTATACGATTAACCTGGATATCCCGGAGTTTACATGCATCTGCCCGAAAACAGGCCTGCCTGATTTCGCGGTTATCCGCATCGAGTATTCTCCGGCTAAGTCCTGCGTAGAGTTAAAATCTTTTAAGATGTATACTATATTTTACCGCAATATAGGGATATTCCACGAGCATTTGATTAACAAGATGCTTGAGGATTTTGTAAAAGCGGTTAAACCGCGCCGGGTAAAGATTGAGGGGGTTTTTAATCCCCGCGGAGGGATTACAACTACCGTTTCCCGGGAATACAAAACAAAATGAAAAAGATTGAAGCAATAAAAATAACCAGGGCTGTTACGGAGTTAGTCAGGCGAGCCAGTTTCTTTTTACGCGGGGATGTTTTATCCGCTTTAAGAAAATCTTATGCTGTCGAAAAAAATAAACAGGCGAAGACAATCCTTAAGGCTATATTGGACAATGCTGCCTATGCCCGGAAACACAATCTGGCTATTTGCCAGGATACCGGGCTGCCGGTTGTGTTTATTCAAATCGGCCAGGATGTTATGATTCGCGGGGATTTAAAGGCAGCGATAAATAAAGGCATAGACGAAGGATATAGAAGATACTATTTGAGGAATTCCATTGTCGGGCATCCGCTGAAAAGGGGGGCGCCGGGTTTTTCTCCCTGCATAATGCATACGGATATAGTGAAGGGGAATAAAATTAAGCTAACCCTGTTACCCAAAGGGTTCGGCTGTGAAAATAAGTCACAATTAAAAATGTTTAAGCCTACGGCCAGTATTGAGGAGATCGAGGAATTTGTTATCAAGGCAGTAAAGGAGGCCGGACACGACGCCTGCCCGCCCTATGTTATAGGTGTAGGCATTGGAGGAACGGCTGATTACGCCGGGCTTATGGCGAAAAAGGCTTTGCTGCGGAAGATCGCACCCGGGAGTTCAGACCTGGAGAAAGATTTATTGAAGCGGATAAACAAAACCGGGATTGGCCCAATGGGTCTGGGAGGGATGAATACTGCTTTGGCGGTCCATATCCAAACGCATCCTACGCATATCGCCGGCCTGCCGGTTAGCGTAAATATCAGCTGTCATGCTTTAAGAAGCGCATCTGTAACTTTATGAAAATAAAAACCCCTTTAGATTTAAATACAATCAAGTCTTTAAAAGCAGGCCAGGAGATTTTCTTAAGCGGGACAATTTATACAGCCCGCGACCAGGCGCATAAAAGATTGGTTGAGGCGATTAAAGCAGGTAAGAGGCTTCCCATTGAGCTTAAAGATGCAATTATCTATTATTGCGGCCCGGCGCAAACTCCGACGGCCGGGGTAATCGGCTCATGCGGTCCGACTACCAGTTCACGCATGGACACATTCACTCCTTTATTGCTTGCCAGGGGGTTAAGGGCGATGATCGGCAAGGGGGACAGGTCGACAGAAGTAAAAGCGGCGATCAAAAAATATAAAGGGATTTATTTTGTTGCATATGCCGGATGCGGGGCTCTCTTAACAAAGTACGTTAAAAAATCCGGAATAGTTGCCTATGGCGATTTAGGCCCGGAGTCAATTTTAAAGTTAGAAGTTAAAGATTTTCCGTTGATTGTCGCAATCGACGCTAAAGGAGGTAGTATTTATGGTTAGGATTGATGGACGCGGGATGGATAAAATCAGGAAGGTTTCTATAACCAGGAATTATATCAAGTATCCCGAAGGATCCTGCCTTATAGAGTTAGGCAATACCAAGGTAATTTGTACTGCTTCAGTCGAGGAGACCGTTCCGCCGTTCTTGAGAAATTCAGGCACCGGCTGGGTTACCGCAGAGTACGGCATGCTTCCGCGTTCCTGCGGCAGCCGTATCCCGCGCGGCAAGGATTCCGGCCGCACTTACGAAATTCAGCGCCTGATCGGCAGATCGCTCAGGTCAGTTACCGAAATGAAATATTTAGGG
>JAQUSM010000045.1 GCA_028715095.1 Candidatus Omnitrophota bacterium | reverse complement strand
ATTATATTTTTATTTTAAGCACCTTAACCCGCATCGCCTTTTTGTGCTTGGCTAATTTCCCGGCTATTGATTTATCTCCGATACCTAAGATCTCCAAGGCGAACAGCGCGGCATTCTTGGCCCCTGCCTTTCCGATAGACATCGAAGCAACCGGAATACCCGCGGGCATCTGCACTGTGGATAAAAGCGAATCCAGGCCTTTTAAGCTTCTGGTTTCTATTGGCACGCCGATTACCGGTAAAGTCGTATGAGCTGCGATTACTCCGGCTAAGGCAGCGGCACCTCCGGCAGCGGCGATAAAGACCTTAACTCCATTTTTAGCGGCTGACCCTACGTAAGCCTCAAGCTCTTTCGGCGTCCTGTGCGCGGATAAGACTTTTACTTCAAATCCAGCCTTATATTCTTTTAAGAGATTAATTGCTTCCTGTAAAGTCTCCAGGTCCGAACTACTGCCCATGATTACGCTGATTTTATTCATAAGACCTCCGGTTTAATCGTATTGGAACCTGACGTTTGTCTGCCTGAGCAGGCAGGGGTTTATCCTGGATTTTGTGCTTTGCAATTTGTCATTAAAGCTTTCCCCCCAATGTCATTCCGATAATGCATTCCTTCAAAACTAATTTCTTTGACTGCTGCGTAGGTTTTATCGATTGCTTCTTTTATGTCCTTACCTAATCCAGTCACCCCCAGGACCCTTCCGCCGCTAGTTTCATATTCTATCTCCTGTCTCTGCCCTACATCGTTTACTACCCTGGACTTAGTCCCGGCGTGAAACACGACAATATCTTTCATTTTAGAGGCTTTATCCAACCCAAAGATCTCTTTTCCTTTGGCATAATTACCCGGATAACCCCCTGCCGCGCAAACTACGCAAACACTCGCCCGCTCGTCCCATTCCAGATTTCTTATCCGGCCTAATTTTTGTTCAGCCGTTGCCAGCATTACTTCCAGTAGGTCTGATTTCAGCCTGGGTAAGATCGCCTGGGTTTCCGGGTCGCCGAAACGGACATTAAACTCCAAAGTCTTTGGCCCGTCTTTAGTCAGCATTATCCCGGCATATAAAACCCCCCGGTAATCTATCCCTTCCCTGGCTAAGCCGTCAATAGTCCGGTAAATTACTTTTTCCAGGATCTCTTTAAATAATTCCCTGGTTACGACAGGCGCGGGAGAATACGCGCCCATACCGCCGGTGTTTGGACCCTGGTCGTTGTCAAAAACCCTCTTATGGTCCTGGGCTGAAGCCAAGGCAACTACTTCTTTTGAATCCGTAATTACAAGAATAGAGGCTTCCTGGCCCTGGAGGCACTCTTCGATGACTACTTTATTGCCGGAAGCGCCAAAAACCTTTTCCTGCATAATCGAAGTGACTGCTTTTTTAGCCTCATCAATGGATTTAGCGACTATGACACCCTTGCCCGCGGCTAAGCCGTCTGATTTGACTACGCAAGGAGCGCCCATCTGCTCGATATATTTTTTGGCTTCATCCGGGTCATCAAAAATTTTAAAGCTAGCAGTCGGAACTTTATATTTTGCCATTATTTCTTTAGAAAATACCTTGCTTGCTTCCAATGCCGCTGCTTTTTTATCCGGGCCGAATATCTTAAACCCGGATTTCCGGAATTCGTCAACAATGCCGAAAGATAATGCTACTTCCGGGCCAACCACTGTAAAATCTATTCTTTCTTTTTTGGCAAAATCCAATAAGCAGGAGATATCATCGGCTTTAATATCAACGCATTCGGCAATCTGGGCTATCCCGGCATTTCCCGGAGCGCAGAATATTTTATCGCAAAGCTTGGACTGATTTATCTTCCAGACCAGCGCATGCTCCCTGCCCCCGGAACCAATCACCAATATTCGCATTACTATATCCTCATTAAACTAACGATGCACGATGTGTAAGAATATTAGCCCAGGTAAACATAGTCTCTGCCCATATTGAATCTACCTGCCGGCTACTTCTAGCTCTATCGAAATTTTCTTTAAAAATATCGAATGTCTTTTGAAAACGGGGGGATTTGGCAGTTTTCTCAAGCTGATTAATATAGCCTTCGGTCTCCTCCATAAATTGATTCAACCTGCCAAGCCTTCCTTCGCAAGCCCATCTGCCAAGCCTGCCCAAATTCACCGCAATATTTAGGATCAACTCCCGGTTACTCATCATTATTTTAACAAACTCCTGATTATTGCTTCCATATCCTTACGAATCGATTGATCCAATACTTCCCTGCTCGGGTTAGCTTGAGCCGGCCTCAAATTAATCATTGAATCAAAATCGATTTCATTAGTTTCTAAATCTATACCTGCGCCCCACAAATCAACCTGCTTACTCCCGTCTTTTAAAAGCAAACTTTCTCCGTCAACATGCAACTTTCCGCCGGCAGATAAAATTTTACGCTTTATGTCAACCACAACTTTAATATAACCATCAAGGTCTTCGGAAATAATCCTCAAGGTATCCTCATTTGCCTTCTGCTTAATAATTAATAACATCCCTGTCCCTTCTTATCAAGTTTTAATCATTACTAAAAGCATCTTAAAACGCTCGATAGCCTTTAAAGAGTGCGGCTTATTCGCCGGCATAATAATGGCTTCACCCGTATTTAGATTATGCGCCTTTCCGGCAATCGTAATTTCCGAGCTTCCGTCAAAAATATAAACCAGCGCGGCAAATGGCGCGGTATGTTCGCTCAATCCCTGCCCCTTATCAAAAGCAAAGAGCGTCACCGTACCCTTATCCTTCTTGATGACTTCCTTGCTTACAACCGAGCCATCCTGATAATCAATCAAGCTCCCCAAATTATTCGCTTCTTCGATAATGTTCATATCCTAAGCCCTTACGCGGGTCCTGTCGAGGACACTTTCCGCAGGAACGCACGATTTTTCCCAGCGTGAAAAATCGCGCTCGGCTCCTCGGCCTGCGCTCTGCCTAATCTACTTTAGCCGGGCAACCCTGCCCGCTCCGGCCTGCGGACGTCCTGCTCCAAGTGTCGCTCGCCACCCGCTAAAGGACAATTAAGTATTGTGTCCCCAGAATTCCCGGAATTCTGGACATACCCTTTATCATCATTCAATTTCTTATCTTTTCTGGAAAACATGTGTGACTGCCCAAAGCAGAAAAATCGACTACTTCAAAAGCTTTTAAAGTACAATTCGGACATGCAACACTTGCTAAACACTCAAAAATCGCTAGCATTATATAGGTAGTATTGGGTTCAGCATTAATAATTAAAGAACGAAACTTAATCTTCAAACCCTCAACTCTATCTTGTCCTAAGCTATGATAGCTTTTTTTAAATTTATAAACTGAAGACTCTATACCTAAGCAATCAAGCCGTGAAAATAAAGAAATAATCTCATCCCTAGACAAAGAGGCAACTCTAGAGAGATATTCTATATTAAAATGGACATCCTTAGGGATTCCACAAGGACAGGCATTAGCTATAGCGAGGGCCAAAATTTTTCTTTCTTTCTTAGTCATCAATAAGAGAGAGTCAAAGAATGACTCTGCGACACTAAATACTCTTCTTTTTTCATCCACAGAAGTAGCATTTAACAACTTATATAAACGATTTGGTTCCGAAGGAAAATATTCCGGCCTTTGTATACGGCCAACCTTCTCCTTAATTATCTTTGCTAATATTTTTGGTTTTAGGCCAATCAATTCAATATATCCGACAGTTGGCAACAACCCGGGGAGGCTAGTTTTGTCAAATCTAGCTGGTAATATGTATTCATTGCGCTCCCGAAAAGCGCGCGCTTGAGCACTTTTTCTTTCATGGCTTGTCCAAAGTTTCTTTGCATAATATTTAGATATAAACATAACAGTATATCTCGCCCGTTTAGAATATATTTCCTGAAGATGCACATACAAATCTTTACCCCAAAGAGTAACAAGTTCATATTTATCATAGAATATGCGAAAACCCATTTTTTTTAATACCTCAGCGGTTTTCTCAACATAACCTCTATCTTCACCAGCAAATGATAAAGCAATATCGAATTCAAACTTTTTACTCATTTGTTCCTCTTAAAGATCACTACGTCTAATCGAAATACTTACGATAGCTTATTTCTTTCTACAAATGAATCTAGCGCTTGTTCAAGCGTTGCTATGGATATTTTGCCGAAGGGTGTTGGGAGCGCGCATTAGAAAATTTTCGGCAGATGAGTGCAAGGATTTACGGCGAACGGAGGAATTGCACCTTGCGTAAGTCCTTCCGGGAGAGAGCCGTAAACCGTAGCACTCGGCGAAAATTTTCAGCGCGCGAGCAACACCCTGAGAGCAAAATATCAAAAACTAAGCGAGCAAAACGATAGATTCATTAAAGAACAAAGGCGAAACAGTTTCCTGACCAGCCTTCGGAAGAAATACTACTACGGAAACTGTTTCTGGCTAATTATTTCCCCGGCTTTTCTTCTTTTTGCTTAATCGGCAAGAAACCGGCCATTTCACCTATTACATTGACTAATTCCGTATTTGCCGGGACCACGATTTTCGCGTTATTCTGCAGTGACTTTTCAACTGCTTCGAGCTTGCGCAGCACTTGCGCATTGCCCACAAAATATTCTTCAGCCGCCTGGTTAACCAATTTGATCGCGCTTGCCTCGCCTTCAGCTTCAAGGATGCGGGCCTGCTTTACACCTTCGGCCTTCTTGATCTCCGCGCGTTTTTGCCCGTCAGCCGCGGTCTCAGTGGCGGTAGCAAAATCAATGGCCGCGATCTTTTCGTTCTCAGCCTTGACCACCTTATTCATCGTCTCCTGCACGTCTTTAGGCGGATCGATCTCTTTTAACTCGGTGCGCACGATCTCTAACCCCCAGGTCCCGGTTTCCTGGCGCAGGGTGGTATGCAACTCGGCGTTGATCTTGCCCCTTTCGCTGTTCGCGGACTTTAAGGTCAGGGTACCGATAATATTCCTTAATGTGGTGCGGGCAAGATTAACGATCTGCCACTGGTAGTTGTTGACATTATATTGCGAGCTCTTCACGCTTTCTTCGTCTGCCTTGACCTTAAAATAAACCTGCGCGTCAACCTTGGCATTAAGATTATCATTGGTGATGATCTCCTGCGGCTCGGCATCAACCATCTGTTCGGTAATATTCACCTGGTACATATTCTCAATAACGGGGAAGACCCAGTTAAAACCGGGGTTGGCGAAACGGTTATATTTTCCGAACCTCTCAACCAGCCCGCGGTGCGTAGGACGGACAATCCTAACGCCCATTAAGAAAATAACGACTATCGCCGCAACTACCACAGGGATAATGCTCATAACCCACCTCCGCTTGTTAATGCCCTAGAAACAGTTTCCTCTTTAAACAACCCCGACCCTCTTATTCCCTTTTACAACTTCTCCGATAATCCAAGATTTAAGTTTTTGGTCCTTGAGTTTGGCGATTATTGACTTTGCCGCGCCGGTTGTAACGATCAAAACCATGCCAATACCCATGTTTAAGGTGTGGTACATTTCCCGTTCAGGGACATTGCCTTTATTCTGGATCAAACGAAAGATCTTCGGCACGCTCCAGGAACGTTTTTCGATTATCACATTCACGTGATTAGGCAAAATACGGCTGATCTTGTCGTAAAAAGCTCCGCCGGTAATATGGGCAATGCCTTTTATGTTCTTATCAGGCAATAAGCTTAAGACCTGCTTTACGTAAATGCGGGTCGGCGTAAGCAGCTCTTGGCTCATCCTCCGGAGTTCATTCTGAGACAAGGCTGCCCGCACCAAAGAATAGCCGTTAGAGTGAATGCCGCTTGATTCCAAGCCTATGACTACGTCGCCCGGTTTGATTCCGCTGCCGTCAATGATCTGATTCCGTTCAACTGCTCCCACGCAAAAACCGGCAATATCGTATTCGCCCGAGCCATACATCCCGGGCATCTGGGCTGTCTCTCCTCCGATTAATGAACAGCCTGATTCGATACAACCGCGATTTATCCCTTTAACCACATCCACCAGGACATCTTCCTTGACTTTTGAAAAAGCGATATAGTCCAGGAAAAATAACGGTTCGGCCCCGGTGCAAAGAATATCATTTACATTCATTGCCACGGCATCGATCCCAACTGTGTCGTGCTTATTGGCCAGTTCCGCGATCTTTAATTTTGTGCCCACGCCGTCAGTTGATGAAACCAGGACCGGATCCTTGAATCTCTTCCTGTCCAGCCGGAAAAAGCTTCCAAACCCGCCGATATCTTTTAAAACTTCCGGCCGAAAAGATTTTCTGGCCAGCGGCTTGATCTTAGACTTAAAAACACCGGCGCTGGCAATATCCACGCCTGATTTTTTGTAAGTTATTTTCATTATACCCTCCCCGGCTCGCTGGGCGCTCGTAAGCGTATTCCGGCTTATTCGCCGGAATACTCACTCCCCTTGTCCGCAACAATGGTTCTCCAGTGAAAACTTCCCCTGCCTTTTCTCGGCTATCAACGGATATTTCCCTGTCCAGCAGGCAGTGCAATAATCGCTCTTTTTGTATTTAAGGCATTTAAGCATCCCCTCCAAGCTTAAATAACCCAGGCTATCTACCCCCAGATACTCTTTAATTTGACCTAACGAAGTTAACCTGTTGGCAATAAGTTCATTCGATTTATGAAAGTCTATGCCGTAATAACAGGGGAATTTATGGGGCGGACAGGATATCATAAGGTGCACCTGTTTTACTCCTGCTTTACGCAAATTACGCACGCGGATCTTCGAGGTTGTCCCGCGCACGATGGAATCATCGACAATAACGATTTTCTTACCGCGCAAGACATCTTTAAGAAGATTAAATTTTACGCGCACGCCCAGGTCGCGCGAATCCTGCGCCGGTTGAATAAAAGTCCTGCCTACATAATGGTTACGGATGATCCCCATTTCCAGGGGAATCCCTGACTCCTGCGCATAACCTAATGCCGCGGAATACCCTGAGTCCGGCACAGGCACCACAAAATCCGCCTTCACCGGAAATTCTCTGGCTAATTGCGCCCCTAACTTCTTGCGCACCGTATGCACTGTCTCGCCGAAAACATTGGAATCGGGCCGGGAAAAATAAACATGCTCGAATATGCAATGCGCATGCCTGTGCCCTGCCCTCCACTCTTTGGGCCTGATCGACCTTAAGCCGTCTTCGTTAATAAAAATTATCTCGCCCGGCTCAACCGGACGCACGAATTTGGCCCCAATCAAATCAAAAGCGCAGGTTTCAGATGCCAGGCACCAGGAATCCCCTAGTTTTCCCAGCGCAAGCGGCCTGAATCCCCAGGGGTCCCTTACCCCGATCAAGTTACGTTTATCCATTAATAAAAGCGAGTAAGCCCCCCGGATCTTTTGTAACGCGTATAATAAGCTCTCGTCCAGGTTGCGGGATTTTCCGCGGGCCATAAGATGGATAATAATCTCGGAATCAGTGGTAGTCTGAAATATCGAACCTGTCTCTTCCAGATGCCTGCGCAACTCCGTAGAATTCACCAGGTTACCATTATGGGCTATGCAGATAGAGCCTTTGGCATAATCAATTAAAAGCGGCTGGGCATTTTTAAGGACGCTGGAGCCGGTGGTAGAATAACGCACATGGCCTACCGCTATCCTGCCTTTCATTTTATTTAAAAGCGCTTCATTGAAAACATCATTTACTAAACCCATGCCCTTGGTAAGGGATAAATTGCCGTTGTTATTCACTACGATACC